>JBARRC010000661.1:0-2538 GCA_049644045.1 Phycisphaerae bacterium | reverse complement strand
GGGCAAGGTCCTCGATCCCCGGGTGGAAGTTGGTGCATGGATCGCCCTCTGCCAGGTCGAGGGTCGGGTCCACGTCGTGAACCCACGAAGCGCCCTCAACTTTGAATTCCTGTGGCGTGTCGCCCCTCAGCCCCGTGTCCAAGACCCTGAACTCCGTGGGATCGGCAACCTTCGTGAATATCAATCTGGGCAGGAGGTAGAATGTAGCGTCAAACGTACCGCCGTTGCAATGATCTTTGGTGGCTGTGAGTGTTCCTGTAGAGTAGGGTGGTACGTCGGCAACGTCCACTACGGAAAGGTCAACGGCGACGTCCCAATCTTCTGTATATTTCCCTCCATCGTACAGCACGGTGATCGGCTCGATGCTAACAAGATTCAGCGCCACAATCTTGATGGAGACAGGGTCCGCCGTAGTTGGAAGCTCGACAACCTCGCATCGGTCGAACGGATCAGCAGATCGCTCGATAATTGTGTCGACAAGGCCAAAGTCACCATATTGCGTTTGGCAAAGGGGCGCACCCTGGAGGCGAACCCTAAGCCCCCCAGGAAACAGATCAGATCCATCGCCAAAGAAGTCCTCCTCGATGAATATTCTGGGCACGGGGCCGAGCTCCTCAAAGCTGCCGCCCAACCGCGGGGTGAACCAGACATCGTAATAGGGCCCGGTCCCGGTGCAGTCGTTTCCCGCTCGCAAGAAACTCTTCCCCTGTCGTGGTCCTCCGTTAGAGCCATCGGTTCCCCCTGGGGACGCGCCGTTTAACACGGCTATCTCGTCAAAGCCGTCCCAGTAGACGTAGCTGACGGGTGTTATTATTCCTGGTCCGTAAGCGTTAGCCTCCTGGCACATCGCGGCTACGGCCACGATAAACGCGCTCAAAATCGTTTTGGAATAACGCAACATGACAATCCTCCGTACAAAGAAAGCTGTTTCGATTCACCCGCCATAACGTGGGGCGTGCTTTGCACGCCGAAACTCCCTTTGACCGACTGGAAGGCCGGTCCCACAAACACATGTTCACGGATTGCGTCTGGGACAATCGCTTGACGCTTGAAATCACCGAGCATCCATCCTGCCTCGGCGAGATAAACCATGGAGCATCCGTCCCGACTCCGTAAGATGTTGTGGTGTTGCCTAGTGTACCTCAGGTGAGTCCATATTCCACCCGAATTTGAAAAAAGTCCTCTCATTTACTGGAAAGATGGGAAGTTGCTGTGTGGTATAGTGGGTTACATTGAAAAGATCATTGTATGGGTATATGGGAAAGAGACGCCGTTCAGTTGTGCGAGAGTCTAGGTTAAGTTACTTTGCTCAATGAATCTTACCGAGACTATGCACGCGGCCTCGTCGTGTCGGACCGGCTACGCGGCGGTATGCCGGGGATCCGTTTCGCCCGGAAGCACTTAACACCTTTGTCCAAGCCCATTTGAGCTGCCTGCTCTGTGACAAAGCACCGTGCTCAGCCGATAAGATGTTGCTGTTGCGATGCACTACGGGCATGCGGCGATGTCACGTAGGGGCCGCGAGGCTGCGAGGAGTGACCCGGATACGGTTTGCCAGTAACTCGTCATTTTGCTACTGTCCCGCGATATGACCCGCGCGGTTGGCGCTCGCGGTGCGGCTGGGCGGCATGTTTATTATTGGAAAATAGTTACGATTCGGTCGGTGGCAAAGGTTGCTTGGCCACAAAGGAGACTTACCGTTGAACGCGAAACATCTTCGCACGTTATTGCTGTTGCTTGCGATGGGCTCGGTGTTCCTGTTCGCTTCCAGCGTTGCCTTGGCCCAAGATGAGGCCGCTACGCCGGCGGAGGCGGTGGCTCCATCCGTTTCCTGGTGGGTATGGGTCATCTGGCTGATCGCCCCAATCAGTGCCGCCGTTGCCCTGGTCTTCGCCTGGCGTTTCCACCACGAGATGCTCGGCGCCGACGAAGGCGACGAAGACATGATCCGGATTTCCGGTTACGTCCGGGAAGGGGCGATGGCCTATATTAAGCGGCAATACAAGGTGGTGGCCGGCTTCTTCATCATCGTGTCGGTGATCCTGTGGATCATGGGGCACGTGATGCATGCGCAGCACGAGATTGTCTTTGCCGCATTCCTGACCGGTGGTTTCTTCAGCGGCTTGTGCGGCTGGTTGGGGATGAACACGGCCACGAAGGCTTCGCACCGTACGGCGGCCGGGGCGCGCAAGTCGCTTAACGACGGGCTGGTCGTGGCGTTTCGCAGTGGTGCGGTGATGGGTCTGGTCGTGGTGGGGTTCGGCCTGATCGACATCGCCATGTGGTTCCTGCTGCTCAAGACGGGGATCCTACCTTTCGACTTCGCGAAAAACATGAGCCTCAACGAGATTACGGTCGTCATGCTGACGTTCGGAATGGGTGCTAGCTCTCAGGCACTATTCGCCCGCGTCGGCGGCGGGATCTACACAAAAGCGGCTGACGTCGGCGCCGACCTGGTCGGCAAGGTCGAAGCCGGGATTCCTGAGGACGACCCGCGCAACCCGGCCACCATCGCCGACAACGTCGGCGACAACGTCG
>JBARRC010000660.1:0-6140 GCA_049644045.1 Phycisphaerae bacterium | reverse complement strand
TGTCGGGGTATGTCTCGTCGGTCGCCCGGGACGATCCGCCGATCATCGCACCCACGACCGGCACCTGTTTCAGTGCGCGGCGGATACGATGCGTTTGTGCGCTAAGCCATTGCTTTGTATCCCGGATTCGCAGCACGCGCGACATGAACTCGAGCTGCTGTCGCTCCGGCGGGGTTGTCAGCCGGACTATGCAATCCTGTGCTACAGGCAGTGTTCGTTCCACGGCTGCGCGGAGCGATTCGCGAAGCTCCTCCAGCCGGGCGGCCCGCTCCTCGTTCTGGTTGAGCACGTGATTGGCTGCCTCACTGACGTAGGCAAGAAGCACGCCCGTACGCTTAGGTTTGGGGTTGCCCAGAAATGTGCGCACATCATCGAGCGAACCGGGCGGGAAAAGGCTGAAGCCACGTCCACGGCGAAACTCCAGCACACCCATACCTTCCACGCCGAGTTGCTGAGCCTGTTGCGTAAGGGCCGCGTGGTCCTCATCGTGAAGCGCACCCTCGCATGTCCTGTTGAACAGGGCCCAGCGCTGTTGCCCGAAGCGGGCGGACCGGGCTTTGAGCATGGAAATCGACTGCCGATCAAACCAGCGCTCGTGATCCACAACGACCACGATCCGGTCAAACCACGGAAGTAGTGACAGCGTAATGTCGCCTTCCTGGCGGGCACCCTCCGAGGTGAAATCCGGCAGGTCGAACAGGAGGACGTCATCAAGCCCATCGATGGTGTGGAACAGGACCGCCACCGCATCGGGTTCGCCACCGACGTTGTCATCAAGCTCGACGAAAACGCGTCGAAAACCGGGCAGCAACGATCCCAAGTCCCCGAGCCGCTCCAACAGGGGGCGATGCCGCTCGTGGACGGCGAGAATCGGCCCGAGGGTCGTGTGTCCGCGGGCGGCAACACGGCTGGCAAGGTGCCCGTCGAGCAGATTGTTGAATACCGTGCTCTTGCCGGACGACGCGCCACCGACAATCGCCACCAGCGAGGGGAACCGATCGGTCTTTGACACGTCGCCATTCGCGCATGAGCCGCAGGCTTCAGCCTGCGCGGATGGCGAGCCGCAGGCTTTAGCCTGCGCGGATGTCCGCGCGGTCTGAAGCCCACGGCTCGTCGCGCGATCCCCGCGCAGCCGTTGCGCTGTATCAACGAACCCCAGCCGCAATCGGTAAACCGCCTGCTGCACGGGTTCGGGCCAATCGAAGCGCAAGTCGGTACGCAGGCGATCCACCGGGGCGGGTTCCCCCACTCCCAGTCCGGCGAGGATCTCCAACGCGTTGGCAACAGGCTCGCTCATGGTTCCGGCAGGAGATTCGGAATTCACCATGTAATCTTCGGGTATTGGCGGCGATTCAGCAATGGTCGGCATCGAGGCGCGCCCGGACACGATCCATAGACGGGAAAGCGGCCCTGCGCGTTATGGTCCTTCGGGCGTCTGCGTGACATGCAAAGAAAACGGCAGAGGTTTTACCGTGCCTACGACCGGGAATATCGAAGGCGAGCCTCTCCGTGCGCGTGACGGACCGCTCTTCATCGGAGGAGCGGGAGCTGTCGATACAAGGGTGTCGCCCTGGCTGCGCAATACGTGTGATAAGTTGAAGCGTATCCCGACCGTTGCTAGAATCAGACGGGTAGGGCATCTGTATCCGCTGGACCCTATAAGAAATGGCACTGCGGTAGGAGATGACGGTAGATGTTTGAGCGATTCACCGATCGGGCTCGCAAGGTGATGGCGCTTGCCAATCAAGAGGCACAGCGCTTCAACCACGAGTACATTGGTACGGAACACATCCTCCTTGGTCTGGTCAAGGAAGGATCGGGCGTCGGCGCGAATGTCCTCAAGAATCTTGACGTGGATCTTCGCAAGGTGCGGCTCGAGGTGGAAAAGCTCGTCAAGAGCGGTCCGGAAACGGTTACCATGGGAAAGCTGCCCCAGACGCCGCGCGCCAAGAAGGTCATCGAGTATGCGATCGAGGAGGCGCGCAACCTCAACCATAATTATGTCGGTACGGAGCACCTGCTGCTCGGTCTGCTTCGTGAGCAGGACGGCGTCGCGGCCCAGGTTCTTATGAACCTCAACCTGCGACTCGAAGATGTTCGCGAGGAGGTGCTGAACCTGCTCGGTGCCAGCGAGGAGGCTGAGGAGATCGGGGCGGCCATGCCCGGCGAGCAGAAGAAGGGCAAGAGCAAGACACCGGCCCTGGACTCCTTCGGACGGGACCTGACCGAGATCGCCCGGCAGGGCAAGCTCGACCCGGTCATCGGGCGTGCGGCGGAGATTGAACGCATCATCCAGATTCTCTGTCGTCGCCAGAAGAACAATCCCGTGCTTCTCGGCGAAGCGGGTGTCGGCAAGACGGCGATCGTCGAGGGTCTCGCGCAGCGCATCGTCAGCAATGATATCCCCGAGCTTCTCGCCGATCGTCGCATTGTGGTGCTGGATCTTGCGATGATGGTGGCCGGCACGAAGTACCGCGGGCAGTTTGAGGAACGCATCAAGGCGGTGATGAATGAGGTTCGCCGCGCGGGCAACGTCATTCTGTTCATTGACGAGCTGCACACGCTCGTCGGCGCCGGGGGTGCGGAGGGTGCGATTGATGCATCCAACGTTCTCAAACCGGCCCTGAGCCGCGGGGAGATTCAGTGCATCGGGGCTACGACGCTCGACGAATACCGCAAGTACATCGAGAAAGACACGGCCCTGGAGCGTCGGTTCCAGCAGATCATCGTCGAGCCGCCAACCAATAAGGAGACCATCGAGATTCTCAAGGGACTGCGCGATCGGTACGAGGCGCACCACCGCGTGCAGATTACCGACGCGGCGCTGGACCATGCGGTCGAACTCTCCGCGCGATACATGCCCCGCGTCCAGCCCGATAAAGCGATCGACGTGATGGACGAAGCCGGCGCTCGCGTCCGGTTGAAGTCCATGACCAAACCGCCGGATCTGACCGAGCTGGAGCGCGAGCTGGACAGGCTGGCTGCGGAAAAGGACGAGGCCGTCAAGAACGCCGACTACGAACGGGCCGCACAGGTCCGCGATCAGCTCGATTCCATCAAGCTCAAAAAACGCCAGCTTCAAAAGGAGTGGCGGGATCACAATAAGGAAATTGACGGCGTCGTCGATGAGGAGGTGATCGCCGACGTGGTCGCCTCAATGACCGGCATCCCACTAACGCGTATGGGCCGCGATGAGGCCGATCGACTGCTCTGTCTCGAAGACGAGCTGCACAAGCGGATCGTCAGTCAGGATGAGTCCGTCGGCGCGGTCGCCAGGGCGGTGCGCCGCAGCCGGAGCGGCCTGAAGGATCCGAATCGTCCGATGGGAAGCTTCATCTTCGTCGGACCGTCGGGGGTGGGTAAGACCTATCTCGCCAAGTGCCTGGCTGAGTTCATGTTCGGTGATTCGGAGGCGCTGTTCGTGCTTGATATGTCCGAATACATGGAGAAGCACAACGTTTCCCGTCTGATCGGCGCGCCTCCGGGCTATGTCGGGTATGAAGAGGGCGGCCAGTTGACCGAGCGCATCCGTCGCCGGCCTTACTCGGTCATTCTTCTCGACGAGATCGAAAAGGCCCATCCGGACGTGTTCAACATGCTGTTGCAGATCATGGAGGAGGGCCGGTTGACGGACTCCTTTGGACGGCATGTCGATTTCAAGAACGTGGTCCTGATCATGACAAGCAATGTCGGCGCGCACCGGATCACGCACCAGGACGAGTTCGGCTTCGGCAAGCGCGACGAGGAAGTCTCCTATGAGAAGATGAAGGAGATGCTCAAGACGGAGTTGGAGGACCATTTCCGTCCCGAGTTCCTCAACCGCCTCGACGAGATCATCGTGTTCCGCAAGCTTACGCACAAGGACATGTTGGGCATCGTCGATCTGGAGCTCGAGAAGCTCGCCAACCGCATGAGGGACAAGAAGATCGACCTCGAGGTGACAAGGGAGGCGAAGGACTTCTTGATCGAGAACGGCACGGACGAGCGGTTCGGAGCGCGGCCGTTGCGTCGTGCGATCGGGCAGTACCTGGAAGACCCACTGTCCGAGGCGATGCTGCGAGGCGAGTTCACCGGCAAAAACAAGGTAGTCGTCTCGGTGAAGGAACCTACCCCCGAGGGTGAGAAGCCGTCGCTGCTGTTGGAAGGGATGGTGACGGAGAGCACGGCGAGCAACGAGCCGGAGGCGGTCGGCGCCGGTCACACCGACGAAACCTGACCAGAAAAGGTGTCAGGATGATTTTTTCGGGACTACAAGACGCGTTGCGGCGTTTGAGCGGACAACCGTGCCATTTATATCTGCAAAAGCAATGAAGAAAAAATCATCCTGACACCTTTTTTTGGCTAATGGCTTACCCTTCCGAATCCCATCTTGCAGCCTACGCGGTTCATTCAAGCGATTCCGGTGGGCGGATGCATCACGAACCCGATGATCCACTGCGGAACCCCTTTGAGTTCGACCGGCATCGTATCATCGAAAGCACTTCGTTCCGGCGGCTCGAAGGCAAGACGCAGGTGTTCGCTCCGTCGCATCACGATCACTTTCGTACACGACTGACCCACACGCTCGAAGCAACCCAGATCGCGCGCTGCCTCGCAACCGCCCTCCAAGCGAACGAGTCCCTGGCCGAAGCGATCACACTTGGGCACGACCTCGGCCATCCACCCTTCGGCCACACGGGTGAAGCAGCCCTCGACGAAGCCATGACCGCCCACGGCGGGTTCAACCATAATGCTCATTCACTGCGTGTGGTCGAGTACCTCGAGCACCCGTTCCCGACGTTCCGCGGCCTCAACCTCACAGGCGAAACCCGAGCCGGCTTGACGACGCATGTGACACGCTACGATACCCCCGGATCAACCGCGGACGGCTCGGACGGTTCAAAGCCACGAGCCGCGGGCTTCAGCCCGCGCGGAGCTGCGGATACCGATGCAAGCACGTCCCGCCGGAGCTCGCAGAACGATCGACCAACCGCCCCGTCCGTCGAAGCCCAAATCGCCTCCGTTGCCGACCGAATCGCGTACAACTGCCACGACCTGGAAGACGCGATCGGAGCCGGGTTCCTCGGCCTGGAAGAGCTAAGGAACGTTGCGCTATGGGAAAGCGCATACGAAAAAACTGCGGCGGAATCCCACGTGAGGCACATTCACGCGATCCGGCGCGTCGTGCTCGACACGATGCTTGATGCGTTGCTCATGGACGTGATTCAGACTTCGCGTCAACACCTGGAACCGATCGAATCATTCGACGAGGTCATACGTTCAACGCATGCGTTGGTCACATTGTCGAGCACGTTCGATGCACGGCTGACCAAACTGGAGCGTTTCCTGATCGAGCATGTCTATCAGCACTCCGAAGTGGCCGTGATGGATGCAAGAGGTCGAAAGATGGTTCATACTCTTTTCGATGCGTATCACGCCAACCCCGATGCTCTCCCAGACCGCTTCGCCGCCCGCATCGAGGAGCAGGGCGTAGACCGCGTCATCTGTGACTACATCGCCGGTATGACCGACCGGTTCTGCACAGCCGAGCACGACCGACTCGTCCCACCGCATAACCAGTCCGGAGGATTCCCACCCGCCGCCAGAAGACCCAAATAAGGATAGGGGCGGTCGGTCGCTAACTCGGACGGTACGGAACGGCGTTTTCGGCCTGATGCCAAGCGAGGTTGGCAAACATCCGTTATAAGAACGGCGTCTAATTCAAATGGGCGCCCGCCAGATTCCGAAGTAGATTATATCTGGTAACAACTGCTCAACCTGGGGTTGTCACACGTGATATTCCCGGACTTGGAGGTAAAGTCATGTTGGACACAGGCTCGATGAATCTGGCACTTGGCCTCCCTTCACTCGCGACCGCATATTGGATTTGCCTGATCATCGGCGGGGGACTGTTGGTGATTTCCTCCATAGCCGGAAGCGACACGGATGCCGGTCTGGACGCCGACGTGGACACAGACTTGTCAGTCGACGGCGACGTTGACGTGGACGTGGACGCCGGGCACGCACACGCAAGCTCCCTCGCGACCTGGTTCTCGATGCAGTTTGCGGTCTTCTTCTTGGCGGTGTTCGGCGTGATTGGCGTGACGATGACGTACATGACGACCCAGACCGATGCTGTGATCTTCGTCTGCGCCCTGATG
>JBARRC010000659.1:0-4179 GCA_049644045.1 Phycisphaerae bacterium | reverse complement strand
GCCAATCCCTGTTTCTCGTCGTGGATCTGCTTCGCGATGGCCTTGGACATAGTGTCCTGGCGCTGTCACGTGAAGATCCTCGGGCGAGGTCCCGAAGGACGCTTCGCCCATGGCACATTGAGTGCTCTTTGTGAGGATTGAGCAGTAGTGAATGGGGTGGTGTTTATAAACGTATGGGTTTGTTCACTCGGCCGCGCGTGCTTGGCCGAATTGACTACCCCCTGCGAGCTTGCTGTTGCAGTTTCGCCAAAGCGGCAAGGGGGCTTGCCAGCAGCTTGAGTCGCCCCGTCGTGGCTTCCCAGCGATAGACGGTGGCCGCTGAAACGTCCAGCTGCGCGGCGAACTTGGCCACCGAAAGCCCAAGTCGCTTGCGCAATCTGATCACCGACTTGCCCGTGGGTGGAGTCTTTGGAGCAGCGCTGGCAGAATTCCCGGCCGGCGCCGGCCCGTCAGTGGCATGTTCGCGGCAATTCGTGACACCGCGCGGGCTAAAGCCCGCGGCTCGGGGGGCTTTTCGTTTCGCCCTCTTAGAGACCTTGGCTTGGTCCCCGGCCGGTGTGCGTGTTCGCCGCGCCCCGGGGCGGGGTTTTCTCTCTGTCGTGGCCGAGGCGGTGCGTTTGTCGGCGTGTCGTTGTTTCTTCGTCTCAGTTCTCGGAGCAGGTTGCACAGTGGCTGCGACATCAAGGTCGATGCCGAAGATATCGCCGAGCTGATCGTCGTCCAGTGAATCGCCGGTTGCGACGGGACCCGGCATTGCCATCTCGGTGGAGATCAACTCCTGGGCATCGACATCGCGGAGCAGGAACAACAGTTCAGGTTGGCTGTCGAGCCGGCTGCCGATACCGTACAGCGCGGCCGCGACGTGTTTGCACATCACCGCCCAATCTGGACAGCTGCAGGCGAGTTCGATCTCAGACGGCTGCGGGAAGAGACCGCGAGCACGGTCCGTTACGACGGTCATGACTTGGTCAGACAACTTGCCCTGGAGTAGTTCCAGCATGGAACCGATCTGTCCGGCGCACCTCTCCTTAACGGACTTCCAGATGGCCGGTTTCAGTCTCTTGATGCGGATGTTCGTGTTGTACAGCTCGGAGCCGCTAACGATGGCTTCAATGCGCCCGGGGTGGATGGACAGGTGGCAGACCGAGCCGTTGCGAACATACGTTCGCCCCCGCGGCAGGCGGTTCTCGTAGTCGGAGAATGACTCCAGATGGTCGCACCAGCCCTTGCCCCAGAAGCTTCGTGCGATCGTGCGCCCTTCAATCCGGACCGGCTGAATGTCCTTGCCTTTCTTGCGGAGCTTCTCAATTTTGCGCAAGGCGTTGGCGCGTCGCCGGGCCACGGGAACATATGGACTCCATTGTCTCCAGGACATCACGCCCTCACTCCCTACATCATCGCACGGTTAACGTCCAGGCGGACCAGCTGCATCAGTTCATCATCAGGCAATTCCGTTAGTTTGACCTCGCCATCGGTGGCGAGGATCTCGTCGGCCATCTGTCGCTTCTCCGCGATCAGTTCATCAATCCGTTCCTCAATCGTACCGCTGGTGACGAACTTGTGCACCAGCACGTTGCGCTTCTGGCCGATGCGGAATGCGCGGTCGGTGGCTTGGTTCTCCACGGCCGGGTTCCACCAGCGGTCGAAGTGAATCACATGCGAAGCCGCGGTCAGGTTCAGGCCCGTACCGCCGGCCTTGAGCGACAGGATGAAGAATGGCGGTCCGCCCTCGTCCTGAAACTGTGCGACCACGCCCTTGCGTCTCTTGACACTCGTTTGGCCGTGTAAGACCAGCCCCGCGCGACCGAACACCGCGGTCAGATGGTCCGCCAACGGGTCGATAATCTCCCGGAACTGGGTGAAGATCAAGGCCTTTTCCTGGCGCTGGCTCAGCTCCTCGCAAAGCTCGCCGAGACGGAGAAACTTGCCGCTGTCGGAGGGGGTGTAGCCGCCATCGCCGGAAAGCTGGCTGGGATGGTTGCAGATCTGCTTCAGCCGCATCAGCGTCTGGAGCACCAGTCCGCGCCGCGCCATGCCATCGGCTGTTTCCAAGGCCGATCGCATTTGCCGCACGGCCAGCTCGTAGAGCTTGACCTGTGTTTTGGTCAGATTGCAGTACCGGACCGTTTCGATCTTCTCCGGGAGGTCGGCGATCACGGAACGATCCGTTTTCAGGCGGCGCAGGATGTACGGCCCGACCAATTGACGCAACGGCGCGAACCGGTTCTGCTCCCGCAGTTGCAGACTCTTGATGAACGACTTGAACAGGCCCGCGGAACCGAGTAAGCCGGGATTGAGAAAGTCGAACAGCGACCATAGATCGCCCAAGCGGTTTTCGACCGGCGTCCCGGTCAGGGCGATCCGCGCGTGGGCGGGGAGTTTCTTAACGGCCTTGCTCTGCCGGGTCGAGGGGTTCTTGATCGCCTGGGCCTCATCGAGAATGACGAAGCGCCAGTCCAATTGCATCAACCAGTCCTGCCGGGCCAACATGGAGTAGGTCGTGACAGCCAAGTCGGTGTCACCAAGGTGCTGGTCGGGAGATTCGGCAATGTTCGCGAGTGTTTGGCGGTCCGTCTCGGCCGGATGCAGAAACGTCAGTTTCAGCGACGGCGCAAAACGCTCCGCCTCGCTCCGCCAATTGCCCAGAAGTGAGGCCGGCACGATCAGAAGTGCCGGTCTGCGCTGCCGCTTAGCTTGCCCATCACGATCACACAACAATAGCGCCAGCACCTGGATCGTCTTGCCCAGTCCCATGTCGTCGGCCAGACACGCTCCCAACCCCAGCGTCGTCAGGAAACGCAGCCAGGCCAGCCCGTCGCACTGATACGGCCGGAGTATCCCGTGTAGCCCATCGCAAAGCTCTACCGCATCCAGTTGCCCCGGTTCGCGAAGTCCCGCAAGGATCTTCTGCATCCCTTCGCCGGCCGATACGTGTGCCCATGAACGCCGCTCCTCGACTTGGTCTTCATGCTTCAGGTCCGCCGACGCGCCGGCCAACAGGCGCATCCCCTCGATAAACGAGATCTCCCCATTCGCCGCGAGGTTCTCGAGGGCCTGCCAGTGGTCGATCGCCTCCTGCAGTTTCTCGCGATCCACCTCAACCCATTGGCCTTTGAGCAGCACCAATCCATCTGGCCCGGCCAGCAACTCGGCCATCTCCTCCGACGAGATGGTTTCATCCCCCAGCGCCATGCTCACGTTGAAATCCAGCACCGCGCCTGTTCCGAGTGTGGTTTGGTTCTGGCGGCCGATCGTCACCGACACCTGCGGACGGGGGCGTTTCCGCCACCAATCCGGCAGCCGGACCGACAGACCGCTGTCTTCCAACTCCGGCGCCGTCCGCAGAAACGCATACGCTCGCTCTGCCGGCCACGCCATTGGCTGGTAGACTTCGCCGGAATCAACCAGTTCCTTCACCCATTCGCAACGTTCCGAAGCCTGTTGAACCGGAGCGAGTAGCTTGATCAACGCGGACCGATTCTTCGCCCCGGCGTACTGCTCCAGCGCCCTTCGCAATGGCACGTGCTTCAACCGCCCCCCGGCACCGAACCCGGTGGAATAGGTCGCCAGGAACGCAAAAGGACGGGCCTGGTCGCTCTTGTTCTCGGCGAGGTGAAAGCAGACGCGACCCACTTGGTGCCACTTCGGCGCCCGCGCTTGCTGAAACGCTTCCAACCCGCCGGCTGACTCGATGGCCTCCGTGGCCCACTCGTCCAACGCACCGTGGATATCCAGCAGAATCTGCGTCGTCAGATACTCACCACCCCGCATGGGTGGCGCCGTGAGCAGCCAAGTCGCGCATTCTGCCGGCGACGGTGGCTCGACTTCGATCGTCTTCGCCGATTCGGGAATGTGACAAAGCGCGGTGAGATACCGCTCGGCCACGCCCTGCCAGTAGCGCAAGGTCAGGGAATCGCCCGTCTCGATCTTCTCGGCCGCCAGCGTGAAGAGTCCTTCTCGCCAGTCGGACGAGAATAACTTCCGCAACCCCGCCAGCCGCGTAGGTTCAGCCTGGTCCTCAAGAGATTCCCAGCACAGATGCCCAGTCGGTGTAAGGTGGCGTAAACAAATAAGGGTTGCAGAGATAAGCCGGAGCGCGTATGATCTTGGGGTATGGAGATTTTCTCGGAACTTCAGGCGAAGCTGCTCGGCGTATGGCCATTGCTGGACGAGCGGACG
>JBARRC010000658.1:0-6851 GCA_049644045.1 Phycisphaerae bacterium | reverse complement strand
TGTAGTCATAGGTCCCATCGCCGTCGAAGTCCCACTCGTACTGAACGAGTGTCGGCGCAGGATCCAGGTGGAACGAACCCGAACCGTCAAAGTCCAATGGTATGTCAAAGCCCCAAATGATGTCGTCGCCTGCATCCGCAACTGGCGCCAATGTAAACAATGTGGGGTTGAGGATGATGATCTGCCACGCTGTCGAGAGTACGTAACCGTAATAACTGGGCCACCGCCCGCTTGACTCTTGTCGGCTGACGATGCGCCTGGCAAGCCCTTGACTGTCGTCGTGGTACCAGTCGAGGCCCGTCGCTGACAGGTTGACCACCGGCGCGGGCACCGCCAAACGCATGGCTTTGGCGAACGCGTACCAGGCGTAGACGTTGTTGCTGTTGCGCCAGGTGATCCAGGGGTAGGCGCTGGCGATCCGGTTCTCAGCCCGAATCCAACGGTCGTCGCTTGTGGGAACGCCGACCCAGGCCAACTGCACCATCCCGGATGGCGTCAGGGCATACCCGTCGCCTCGGCTGGTGTAGCCGAATCCCCCGTGTGAGGATTGACTGTACCCGAGCCAGTTCTCGTTGCACGCCTTCACCCAGCCAGGGGCGTCGAGCCCAAAGCCGTCCCTCGCACCTAGGCAGCCAATCGCCGCCCACTGGCAAGCAGAGTTGTCGGGCCACTGGTTCCAACTGTAACGCCAGCCACCATAGGAGCAATTGTCATACTGGCCCCACGAGTATTGGTCGATCATGTCCTGGAGGATATCACGATAGGTTCGACCGACGATTCCGGAGGAGCCCGTCTGGGCGATGCGGTCGGGCGTGCCGCTGGTTGCAATCGCATCCATGACCATCCCACCTTCGTAAATCGCGCGGTTGCTGTTGACGGAAATGCCAATCCCGTTGCCGTTTGAATCCGGATCGCCGTAAGTCTGGGTGCTGATGCCGTAAGTGGTTAACAGTGTGAAGAGGTAGTCAAATCCACGGTTGACGGTGTCCACGTATGGGTCGTCTAGCACATCACCATCAGGCCGATGGCCGTTGATCTCGAACGCGTGGATCGCTGAAGACGTTGCAGAAGCGTAGTACGAGGAGTACGACGCCCACCGCCCGTTGCTCGCTTGTTGTTTGTGCAAATACCAGAGTCCTTCGTCCACGGCCACGTTGACTTCAACATCGAGGCTCTCCTCGCGGACGATTACTCGATAGATGTCGCTATAGATGTTCCCCTCAGCGTCCTCGACTGTTAATTCGGCAGTGAACAGCGCGCCGGGAGCCTCGAAGTAGGCGTGCGATACCTCGATTACCCGCTTGTTGGATACCGTGCCGCTCACGGGGGTCGACCCGTCACCGAAGTCCCAGGTATAGGTTAACTCCGAAGCCGGCTGCGGGCCGAAGAACACGCCCTTAAGCCGGATTGATTTCCCATCCCAGGTGTCGTGCGGAATCTCGGCCCCAGAAGCGGGGTCGAACTGCCACGGAACGCAGACCACCGCAGCGCTCACCTCGACCGTGGTGGTGTCGGTGCCCGCGTGACCGGCTTGGTCATAGACGGTCAAGGTGACTTCGAATGTACCGATGTCCTGGTATGTATGAGAAGGCTGGGATCCGGTGCCCGTTGTCCCGTCACCGAAATCCCATTCGTAGCGGGCGATGCCCACATCGTCACTCGACCCGGTGCCGTCGAATTGGATGGCCATCCCGCCCAGGCCCCCATAAGGGCCATCGGCGTCGGCTACCGGCGAGTCCCCTTCGATCATGACCTCGGTCGTGTCGCTGGCTGAACGGCCCTCTGAGTCGGTCACCGTTAGCGTGACCTCCCCCTCGCCGGAGACTGAGCAGTCTAACACCTCCCCATAGGAAACAAACGTTGTGATGGGACCGACGTTGTCCATGACGTGCGTGCTGCTATAAACGGAGATGCCAACGAGAAACTCGCTCGCGCTGCTGTGGCCTGAGTCGTACAACAGCGTCCAGTCCGTCGCACCGGTTTCCCGAATGTAGTAGCGAGCGCCGGACGTCGGTTTCACATCGATTCGCACGTCATAGGTTACGCCAAACGAGAAGTATCCAAGGTGACCCCGGTTAGATCCATCTTCATAAATGTAGATGTAACCATACGTGTGAAAGTAGATGGCGTACGGCATGGCCGTGTAGCTGAAATTGGTGTTGTTGTGTTTGAGCCCCCACATGGCGTAGCCGCCACTATTGGTAACCTGCCCCTCGACAGACAGATCGTCGCTGCGAAATACGCTTTCCTTGCTAAACACATATCCGGAGCCCCAAGAGCTTGTGCCGGTGATCGTTATCGCGTCATCCTGCGTAGCACGAGAGGTGTACCACGCGTCGGTGTCGATCACGGTGCCGTCGAAGGTCTCGAGGGAGACGCATTCCGCGTCCCACCTGTAGTTGACGATCGGATCGCCGGCATCGCCGGGCATCGACCCGCTGCCGTCAAACGTAAAGGGCCAAAGGCCGTCCTCCACGTCTTCCTCATAAGTGACGTACGGCCCACCGGCATCAGCCACCGGATCGTCCGGCGACTGGGCTGTCACCGCTGACGGGTCGAGCAAAGCAACCGTCAGCAAACAGAACATCCACGCGTAACTTCCAGTTCGTTGTGGGGAATGCATCTCTCAGCTCCTCAAGCGAATGCGCGAACACCCGGGAACGCCCGGCGAAATCCGAACACGATCAGAAAAGAGAAAAGAAGTAACAAATTATTAGGGGGGGGTGGGGGGGGTGGCATCCCCTCCGTTTCGCAGACAAACGGGTCTGTGACAAGGCCCCGAAGCCAAAGCGACATTAGCCGTGTCCCATGATCTCTTCAATGCCGCGCAGGGACTACGCCACCCCCGCACGGCATTTATGTGCCGTGTCAGTGCTAAGTGCCAAGCGGTGGCACAAGCAAGAACATCGAGTTGGTTTCACGACCGGGCGGCCTGCCGGCTGTCCATGTGCCTGATCAACAAGTCCCGGCCGTACGCCACAGGTCCGAAACCGCTGCATGTCACCGCGCCGGGTGGGGCCGGACCGAGCCACGGCCCAAGCACCCGTCAAAACACCTAATCGGGTCAATCCGTACCGGGATCCAAAGAGCCGCGCCGACGCAGGAGTCGAAATCCCGCAAGCGACGCGAACCCCGCCAGACCCAGGCCGACCGAGGCCGGGATCGGTATCACCTGGGCGGAAACGCCGTCAATGAAGACGGATGAATGATAGCCGTCGAACCCGCCGACGAGATTGAAGTCCAGCATCGCCATCGTTCCGCCGGACAGCGAACTCATATCGAGCGTCACCATCCCACCGATCCCGAACACGTCGGTCGTCGTCAGGTCGGTAAGGCCCGCCACCTCAACCAATCCTGAATCGTAGTCGAGGACAAAGTCTTCAAAAAAACCGTCGAATTCAACAGCGAAGAAATCGGTGTAACCCGGGGTGGACACCAACGGATTCAGCGTTCCCGGATCGAGTAGGGAAACAAGAAAGGCGTCCGGAGGGAAAGGCTCCGGGAAATCACCCTCAGCAAACATGGCAAAAGTAAATGACAGGGTTGCGAGCGGACCGGTTGGGATTTCGAAAACCTGGTGGAGGTCGGTACCGTCGAAAAGGAATTCGTCCTCACCGAGGACGGCTGCCGGCGGCGTTCCACCGATCGCGTCGACAGTGACAGGCCCCGAAGAAGTCCAGCCGAACAAGTTGCCCGTATCGAAGCCGCCGTTGATGAGATCACCGTTCGCCGGAACGGTTGCCCAAAGCACCAGAACGCTTCCGAGTAGAATCGCCTGCCGTTTCATTCTATCCCTCCTCTGCTCTTAGCATGACATGAACCTCGCTTGTTCCAGCGATCCAAGCTCGATAAAGCAAGCTCAATTGAGCCCGATAGTAACAACTCTAAGATGAGGCTGCAAGACAATCCGTGAAATAAAAAAGCCACGACACCTGGTGAGTTGCAGCGATGCTTTACAGGTGAACCTGGCCCGATCACGCATCACCGACCCGGCTCAGAAACCTCGCGGATCTGTGGAGCGTCTTTCGGGTTCTGGCGATAGCCGTAGTCGGCATTGACGAAAATCTGGTCCAGCCGGGTGAAGATCTTCGCGGGTTCCTTAAACGTCTCCGCCGGAATCGAGAAGGTCCCCTCATCATTGATAAACGTTTGCACCGCTCGGTCACGGTACAGAACGTTGACCTTCTTCGCCTTGTGGTTGGTATGCCGAAAAGGCCCGGGACCGAGGCTGTTGGTGTCCAACGCCAGGGCTTCAACGGGCACCCTGACCTCGTCCACAACGTTCGCACCGAGATTGGAGAGTTTACCACGTCTCCTGTCGGTAGGCAGTTGGTCCAACTGACGATAGGTGTACGAACCATAGGCGTCCAGCTCGGAGCCGATCCTCGGCAACTCCTCCTCGGCGTTGTTGGTGTCGTCGGCCGGGCAGAAGTAGACCTCCGTATTGCTGATGTGGCTCTTCGTGAGAACGCCCAACCCGATTGGCTGACTCGGGTGTTGCTCATTCTCTGCCCCGATCCAAAGCTGATTGGTGGCAAAGTCCGCGCAGACAAAGTCAAATGGGCCGGTACACGCAGGTCCCCTCGGGATTAGCTCGCGGTGTTGGTCGGCGTAGATGATGATGGCCAGGCCGAGTTGACTCAAGTGCGACCTGCAAACGGTGAGCTTGGCGTTCGCGCGTGATTTACTTAGAGCCGGTACCAGGATACTGATGAGCAGACCGGTGATCGCGATTACCACCAGTAGCTCAACAAGGGTAAAGCCCCGCCCGGAAGGACCAGGCCTTTGTCGAGCACAGAGCACAGATCGACGTTGGACGCCCTTTCCTCTCATCTCGCTTTGCAGGCTATCATCTCTGCCGGGCGGAGACAAGTCCTTTCGCCTTCCCAAGGACAAGGACCGACGGTCTCGCGAACCACGGCTTGACTGCGATCGGCGCGAATGATAAAGACCGTCACCCGTTCGTTGGTCATGACCCGCAGTAGGTCTCCGAACGCATCCGTCTGGAGGGCCTTAGCAACACGCCGTTCCGCCTGGACAGTGATCTCGGCAATGTCGCTCTGGACTCGGCGCGATTCGCCGACTTGCTTGGAATACAGCCACAAGGCTTCGGCTTTGCCACGGACCTGAATGGCCAGGGTATTTCAAAAACGGTGTCTGGGGAGAGGGGGTTAACTACATGGGAACCCAACGCAAAGGGGTGGGGGTGTGGTTCAGATTCTGGGGCTCGTGGGGTCCCCCGGTTCGTTTTGTTCCACGTGCTTGCCGGATGGTTGTATGTCTTGATGCCATGGTAACGGCACCACTGACCGCTCCCATGTGCGCTGCAAACCGCTCGAAAACCACTGGAAAACAAGGGGCAAAACACCATGTCCCTTGATTGCTGCGTGAAGTGTGTTTTTGCCACAACCTGCCCCAAGCACTGGCGCCGATCTTCATTCGGCGCGCAGACAACGTACCCTGCCGCACGTGGCCGTGGTCAAACCAAGTGTTGACGGCACTTGCCGGCATCGACCGATCTCACCGGCACGACAGCATCCCCCAACCGCCCGTTCGCCTTCCCAAAAGCGACCACAAACGCCTGACCACCCGCCTTTACTTCGAGGCCGTCACCCTCAAACAGCTCGCCGCCTCCGCCAACCACCTGGAAACCAGCGACCTGATCTTCCGCGTGTCCGCCGTGAACCTCACCAACCGCGACCCCGCCACCACAAGCTACGGCGCCGACCTGGCCGTCTCCTACTTCGTCTACACGCCACACTAACGGGACACGGGTTGACCACCGACTTGTGGTCCGCCCGGTAGTGGGCTGCGGGATGGACCTCACCCGGTACCAGCAACTCATCGCCGATCTGAACGTGGGCCGGAATGGGTGTGGGGCTACTGCGTCGAGCATGAGGCGGCAATCCAGTGGCTGACGGATGCCACGTTCGAGGCAAACGACCCGGCCGAGAAGGCTCGGCTTGCGGCAGCCAAGACGCGGGCGGCTTGGTGCTGGAGCGGTTCAAGAACTAGAGGTATGAAAAGTTTTTTTCATATATCGTAATCTCTGGAACGACAAGCACTTACAGACGCTAATTCGCATCAAAACGCAAGAAAATTCGTTCCGTGACCCCATGAGTATATAGGGGGGCAACACACTGGGAGTGAGCAATTGGTGACGGTGATGGACAAGGAACTCCTTACGGTCAAGGACGTGGCGGTGTTGCTATCAGTGTCGTCCCGAACGGTGTGGAAGCTGAATGCGAGCAGGCGGCTACCGTTACCGGTTCGGCTTGGTCGTTCGGTCCGCTGGCGCCACGAGGAGCTTCGAGTTTGGCTTCGCGATGGCTGCCCGCCGCTGAACGCTGGGACGCAATCCGAGAGACCCAGGGTGGAGGGGGTATCGACCCGACAACGAGCCGGTCTCGTGGATGGCAGACAACGGTAGCGACGACCACGACTTGACCGCGCGGCAGGTTCGCCATGCTGCCGCGCTGACGCCAGACCGACTGCAGACGCTCGCCGACCAGCTCGGTGTGTCTGTTGGTTCTCTGCGAGCGGTCGGCGTGGGCTGGTGTCCAGAACAGGCGTGCCGGGTTTTTCCCGAACTGACGCCGATGGTGCTGTGGTCGGGATCAATCGGCGGCTGTCTGATGGGTCCAAGCAGGTCTCTAAGGGCGGACAGCGTGGTGTCACCATTCCCGAGAACTCCGGTGATACCATCACTCCTGCCCATCTCAGCGGACGCTGGGCGGTCAACCGGTCGAGGGCGGGGGTCACAATCATGATGGAATGTGGTGTGAACAGCCATAGCTTGAAAGGACGCCTACGCAGCCTCGACGACCTGAAGGACCCTTGCCCAGCGGACG
>JBARRC010000657.1:0-3543 GCA_049644045.1 Phycisphaerae bacterium | reverse complement strand
CATCCGTACTGATCACCGGTGAGTCCGGTACCGGGAAGGAACTCGTCGCCCGAGCCCTGCATGCAAGAAGCGGTCGACACGAGAAGCCTTTTGTTGCTCTGAGCTGCGCGGCCATGCCCGAGACGCTTTTGGAGAGCGAACTCTTCGGGCACGTGAAGGGAGCGTTCACCGATGCCCGGGCCGATCGAAAAGGCCTTTTCGCCCAAGCTGACGGCGGGACGATCCTCCTTGACGAAATCGGCACGATGCCCCTAACGGTTCAGCCGAAGTTGCTCAGAGCCCTGCAGGAACGGCACGCACGACCCGTCGGCGGTAACAAGGAGATTCCGTTTGACGTACGCCTGGTCACCGCCACCAACGCAGACCTGGAAACGGCGGTTCACGACGGTCGGTTTCGCAGCGACCTGTTTTACAGGCTGAATGTCGTCCACCTCCACGTTCCGCCGCTGCGTGCTCGGGGGAGAGATATTCTCATGCTGGCCCAACACTTCCTCGAGCAGTACGCGGCGCGAAGTGATAAGCAGGTCACGGGGCTCAGTAGTCAGGCCGCGCAGAAACTCCTGGCATACAACTGGCCCGGCAACGTTCGCGAGCTTCAGAACTGCGTCGAGTGCGCGGTGGCGCTGACGGCCTTTGACCATCTGACCGTCGAAGACCTCCCCGAGCGGATACAGCAACACCGGCCATCTCACGTCCTTGTCGCCGGCGAAGACCCGACGGAGCTTGTGCCGATGGAGGAAGTCGAGCGGCGGTACATCCTGCGGGTGCTGGACGCCGTGCGGGGCAACAAGACGCTCGCCGCCAAGATCCTCGGCTTCGATCGCCGGACCATGTACCGCAAGCTTGAGAAGTACTTACCCTGCAAGAGAAGTGCCGCACGCGACCGTCGCGGCCCGGATCACGCCCCGGGCGCAATCGAGTAACCGCAACGTCACTGTTCCTTCGGGACGCGGGTCAGCCGGTCTCGGCCGTGTGGCATTCTGTCACGCGTGGCAGAATGCCACGCGCTCTCGCATCGCGTCGTAACGTCCTATTCCGCAAGGTGTTTCCTTCGCAACCGTCGTCAAGTCGATGCCAAACGGCCGCGCTCGCAGTTCGGAACGGTGAGCTGAAACCGCGGTGGAGGGCACTTGGCGGCGGGTTATCCACTGGCACGCACTGTGCAATTAGGACCTACGTAACTGGCGGTGACCAGTAAGAACAGTGGAAGTCGAGTCTTTTATGAGAAGGAGTCGTATCGTGACAAGACATTGAAGGAGCGTGAAGCGGAACAGAACGTACAGGGCTACGGCACCCAGCTGCCGTTCGAGTCGATCAGCGAACCAGGGGCGTATGTCTGCAACTGGAGTGGCCATCTTCTTCGAGTACCGGATGATTCCCTCAAGGCCGGGCGGTCGCCGACGATCTCGATGCGGGGGAGGGAACCGCTGTTTGTAACGAAGATCGCAAATGATCCCTTCGTCCAGCGATCCAAGGCAAGACTGCTGGCGTCGGACGGCGATCTGCCCGTAAACTTCTAAGTGTAGCCGGAGACGCCGCGGGGGCCGAACTCTCGACATGCGCCCAGCAGGCTGGGGAGGAGCGACGATCTCGGTCAGGTACTAGAAGTACCCAGCCAATGAAGGTGACCAAGAGCCAACGTCGCTCCCCCCCCCTGCTGGGGCACTTTTTGAAAGACCATGACATGAATGACCATCGACCAGAACTGCAAGAGGATAACACTGGTAGGACACCACCCAAACGACGCACTTTGCAGCGCGCCATCCGACTACTTGTGGTTCTCAGCGCGGCTGGCGTTATGCCAGCGTTCGTGATGCGCTGCGATAAGGCGGCTCTCAATGTGCAGCGCGGCGTCTTCTTGGGCTTGGGTCAGCAAGTTAGCGAGGTGATGCTCGCCGCGTTTGAAGATGAGGGGGACTAGCTGCGCTGGACCCCTTGGTGAGAGAGGCTTGTCGATGGGCTCAACCAGCGCCGAACGCAGGGAGAGAAACAGAAGCGCACATGGTCAAACCGATTGGCACGCGGAGGAAAGCATGTTGGACAGGCGGCGTAGTTCGCCCCGGATCGCACTGGGTGAGGACGACGTGGAGATGCGGCGGGTCCTCGCCGATAGGCTCCGAGACAATGGTTATGAAGTCGTCGAGGCCGAGAATGGCTTGGCGCTGATCGATGCGATTGCGTCAGCTGCCCGGGATCAGGGGCAAGCGGAGTTTGACCTGATCGTATCTGACATCCGGATGCCTGAGATGACGGGACTCCGGTTCCTTGTGGAGTTGCGCAAGCACGACCGTACTACGCCGGTCATACTCGTCACGGCTTTCGGTGACGCCGCAACCCGTGCAGACGCGTACCGACTCGGGGCAGGTGCGGTACTCGATAAGCCATTCGAGTTGGACGATTTCTGCAGCCTAGTCCGCCAATTCGCTCCTCTCAACGAGAGAGGACCACGGTCACAGGCAACGTAACGGCGCGGTGTCAGTGGCGAACCGGCTCCTATCGTTACAGGAAGCCGGTCCGAGCAATGGCTGCGAAAGTGACAGATATAAGGCACTTGGCGCGTGAAACCTCGCGTTCCGGATAAGAACAAGTGCGGCGTGGTGCCGCAACCGGGGCGAGGGCACAGCGCAAAGGTACATGGGCCCATTTATTTGGAGAAGATCAAGATGAGAAATCAACGTAATGTCAGTAAGAAAGTCATCACGGTTGTGGTAGGGGTTGTGCTCGTTTCGGTGATATGTGCCGCTGGGGACCGGGAGAAGAACCCACCTCCGCGTGACGTGACCCTAACGGGCAAGATCGTGGATCTCCACAGCTTCATGACGGACAAGTTCGAATCCAGCGACAAAGCCGAATGCACACGCGACAGCATTCGTGCGGGTGTTCCGGCAGCTTTGGAGACCGAAGAGGGGCTAGTCTTGATAGGCGAAGGCCCGAGAGGGGCTGCGCGAACCATAGCGCCCCTGGCCTTCCAGGCCGTGGAGCTAAAGGGAAAGCTCTACGAGAAGCACGGGCTGCGCTATATCGACGTCACGTCGGCCAATGCGGTCAAGCCCGAAGCTGAACCGGAAGACGAGGATCCTTGGGAGCCCTAACCGCGCCGTGACGACAGCGGCGCTTGCTGTCTGCCAAGCGGCAGGTGCATTGAGGCTGACGAGGACAGCTGCTACGACATGGAGGGCGCGTTCTATGCGGCGACGGCTTGTGAAGACGTAGATTGCGGGCAGAGCGAGCCGTAGGCAACCGGTGGCTCCCGGGGGAAATCAATGGCCCGTGGCCGGCAACGCGCCGCCGGGCGCGGGCCTCGCCTCTTCGGTTCGTTCTGCTGCAGTCATGCAGGAGCACCATGCGGGAATAACTAGATGCCTCCAAAGACGATTTCATATGGTCAGCAGGGTCGCGAGGTAATCCGGCGCGGCGTGAGGCAACTTGCCGCCGCCGTCAAAGTGACGCTGGGCCCGTGCGGAAGGAACGTAATGTTCAACAAAGGCTTCGGCCCGCCGTTGATCACCCGCGACGGTGCCACCGTCGCCAAGCAGATCGATC
>JBARRC010000656.1:0-3519 GCA_049644045.1 Phycisphaerae bacterium | reverse complement strand
GAAAGAGGCAACTCGAACACGGAGCCGACGTGCACGACCGCATTCTCGGGAATCTCATCCAGTTCGGGCGGGACGCCGGTTCCAATGCACGCGAGGCCGAAGGACAAGTCGGCGATGAAAACACCGCTGTCAAACTTCGCGTCACCACCATCGGCGATGACGAACTTGAGCGTATGCTGGCCTGGGGTGATTGTCGTCTGCGTAGTCAGACGCAGCGTCAGCCCGTCGTATTCGATGGGAAAGTCGACGGAGGTTGTCCCAGGCACCCAATGGGGTGTGTTGTTGAGAGCAAGAAAGGTGCTGTTGATCGTGATCGGCTGGCTGTCCGTGTCATACGCGATGTTCACCCCATCAAGGAACACACCGAAAGCATCGTTGTAGACCCCGCCAAGATACTCGGGGAACTCCTCTGAACCGAAGTCGAATTGAAAGCTCAAACCGTCGATCGTCGCATCAGCGGTGAACGTAATCGTCAAGGACGAAGCATCGTACGTGAACTGGTTCAGCAGGACGGTCAGATCGGGATCGCCGGGGAGGTCCCATTCCTGGCTCCAATTGGACATCGTGTTGGTCAGGCCGGGGATTTGCCCCGTACAAAGGAAGATTCCATCAGGTAAACTCAGGGAAGTGGTTCCATCATCCCAGTCGAGCCCCTGGAACAATGCGGAGGCCTCCGCGGTGCCGGAGTAGGAAACGGAATCAATCGTCACGCCCGGCTGCAAAGACGGAACTAATTGGTCAGACAACTCCTGCGCGGTGGCCGGTGAGGTGAACGACAACGATCTGGACGCAACAGTCCGCTGTGAGGAATAGAACTTCGGCGCATCAGACCTTCCGGCGGATTGTGCCAGTGTCGACGGAGCGGCGCCGGCAATCATGCCCGCAGAAGAAATTATGATTACCCATCTTAGAACCCAATTTGTCTTGCTCATGTTACGGCAGCTCCCCGGTAAAGGTCTCCTGGAACATACGGAGGTCACTCATGTCCGCATCGCCGTCATTGTCCAGGTCACAGTTTGCGAAATCATTGGGATCACAGTCGGGCGGAGGCGTCGTGATGTCAGGACCACCGAGGCAAATCGCGAAACCAGAAAAGTCGCTCAGATCCACGTCGCCGTCCACGTTCAGATCGCCCGGCATCTTCACAATCGCGATGTAGCCCTCATCGTAACTGATTCGGTTGACACCCGGATCGAACAGCCGGTTGATGTGAATCCACAGACCGTTCTCCCTTGTATACACCTGTAAGTTGTGGATGACCAGCGTCGAGCCGCCAAGGATGCGCAGGCCGTTCGGACCACCCAGACCGTATAGGTAAAGCGCTTCCGGGTCGCCCCCGGTGCGGTTGCCGTTGTCGATCACATCAAGCAACTCGACCGTCGTGGGCTGCTCGTCCCGGCCCACGATCAACTGGCCGAAGCCGAAGTTAAGCACCTCGTCGTCAAATGGGAAACCAACATCCTCACCGCCGACTTCGAGGAACTGCGTCCCACTGCCGTCGAAGTGGAAAATGGCCGACTGAGCACTCAAGTCACTCTCATTGGTGTACTGGAATGAGAAGTTACCGCCGATCGAGACCTGGGCTGCGCTCCCGGCGGTGAGCGACGAACCGGAGTCAAGCAAAAGACTGCCGGCCGCGTCGAGCGTCGTCGTGGCATCCGCCAGGTTGATCGTCACCCTGTCGGTGACCGTCAGGTCCCCGACCAGTACGGAGCCTTCGGACTGTACGTCGAACCGGACGCTGCCCGAGGCCGCGGACGTAATGGATTGAAGCGACGAGAGGTCAAGGTGGCCGCCACTATTGATGTTGATCTCCAACCGGTCGTCGACCTGGTGCGGCCCGATTATCGACTGGACGCTTGAAAGATCGACTACACCGCCGGCGGTTGCCTCAATGCGCTGCAGCGTAAAATGGTAATTGCGCCCGTCGTTGAATCCCGCGTTGATGCTCTGTAATGAGGATAGGTCGAGGATGGATCCTTCCCCACTGGCCGAGAACAGCAAGTAGTTACTGAGTGGGGAATTCAGACCGGTCGAGGAATAGGTTTCCGCGGTTATGTCGCCGTAGAAGGTTCCGTACTCAGCACCCCCGCTCACCAGAATCCGCGAGTTGTCGATGTTGTCCAACACATCCGTTATGAACGTGCGTTCGGGCGTGAGACTCAGCGAGGAAGTAGTGAAGCTCGTCAGGCTTGGAGCATTGAATAAGCCGCCATTGCCTATGTTAAGGGTGACCCCATCCAGGGAGACAAGGCTTTCGGCATTGACAGCCCCAGTCTCGGGAACTGTGATAGTACCACTGCTCTGGGTAGTCAACGTAGGCACGTTCAGCGTTGAACCGGCTCCCATGTTGAACGTTGCCCCGGTAAGGGTGGTTAATGCCGGCAAATCCAAAGTGGAGTCCGCCACCATAGCAAAGGTTGTCTTCACGGCCGATTCCAGCGCCGGCAGGCTGAAGGTCGGCGCATCCACGACGAACCGGGTGGTACCCGAATTCGCCGAGGTAATGGACAGAAGCGACGACAGATCGACGGTTCCAGCACTGTTGACGATGATGTCCAGCCGGTCATCGACCTGGTACGGGCCATTCAGAGTCTGGACACCCGACAGATCGACTACGCCTCCGGCCGTCGCCTCAATTCGCTGCAGTGTAAAATGGTAGTTGCGCCCGTCATTGAACCCGGCGTTGATGCTTTGTATTGAGGACAGGTCGAGGATGGAGCCCGCCCCACTGGCTGAGAACAGCAGGTAGTTGCTGAGTGGGGAGTTCAACCCGGTCGAGGAGTACGTAGTCGCCTCTACGTCACCGTAGGCGGTTCCGAACTCACCTCCGGCGCTTACGAGAATGCGAGAGTTGTCGATGTCGTCCAGCCCTCCGCTCGTAAAAGCGCGACTGGGCGTTAGACTTACGTAGCACTTTGTGAAGGCTGCAAGGCTCGGTGCATTGAATACCCCGCCGTCACCCATGTCAAGGGTAACGCCGTCCAGCGAAACAAGGTTCTCGGCGTTGACGGCGCCACTTTCTGGGACCACGATCGTACCGCCGCTTTGAGTGACCAGCGCCGGAACGTTCAGCGTAGAGCCGACCCCCATGTTGAATGTCGCCCCGGTAAGTGTGGTTAATGCCAGCAGATCCAAAGTGGAGTCCGCCACCATATCAAAGGTTGTGTTCGTCGCCGATTCCAGCGACGGCAGGCTGAAGTTGGATTCGTTCACATCAAACCGAGTGGTGCCGGAGTTTGCCGAAGTAATGGACATAAGCGACGAGAGGTCAACGGTTCCGCCACTGTCAATGAGGATGTCGATCCGGTCGTCCGGCTGGTATGGGCCATTAAGACTCTGGACACCTGACAGATCGACCACGCCGCCGGCTGTCGCCTCGATGCGCTGCAGCGTAAAGTGGTAGTCGCGTCCGTCGTTGAATCCCGCATTGATGCTCTGAAGCGATGACAGGTCCAGAACGGTTCCCGCGCCGTCCGCCGAGAATACCAGATAATTGCTCTGGGGCGAATTCAGCCC
>JBARRC010000655.1:0-3163 GCA_049644045.1 Phycisphaerae bacterium | reverse complement strand
CCGGCGCTGGGTACGCCGACGGCTTCCCGATCGAAAACCCTGAAGGAGTCTCCTGGGACATGGCTTTCGTCCTCGCAGCTTTTTGTGTGCCAACTGATCCGCCGGATCCGGAAGAGCCGGTCGCGGTGGAGAAGAACCGCTACCTCTCATTCGTGCCGCAAAACCCCGGCCAGCAGACGGCGCTGCGCGTGACGCTAGTGAACATGCCCCCACCCTTCGAGGACTACGAGGGCTGTCAGTTGTGGGTCGGCCAGCCCTCTCCCGTCTCCGAGGCGGCCGCTAGTACGGGGCCCACACCGCCGCCGACATTCATGGCGGCTGAACTCCAGAACGCGTGGCACTGCATGGATTGGAGTACGGTGGGGCTCCTCGACGTGTTCGATGACGAGGTCGTGCCCGGCGCGCTTTACGACGTGCAGGCCATCGGTTGCGCGTGTGATCCTTCTAACCCGGCGCACTACTCGGCCCCGTTGTCGATCGCTACGAGTAAGTGGGGCGACGTGGTCGGGGCGTACTACACGAATCCGGCCAATTGCATGGTCATGCCGAGCGGCTACGTGGATTGCTGGAGCCCGCCCAACGGGGTTGTCAATTTCGACGACATCTCATCGCTCGTCGACAAGTTCAGAAACCTGTTCGGTGCACCGAGGAAGGCACGGGCGGATATCGCCCCTGACATCCCGGACCGGCTTGTCAACTTCGTCGACGTTTCCTACGACGTCGATGCGTTCCGGGGCCTGCCGTACCCGTTTGACGGGCCGGACGAGTGCCCAGAACCGGGACCACAAATCGGGGAGTATTCAAACAGCGGATGCTTGCCTCAACGTGCCGGTGATGAATATGAACCCTGCATTGAGGATGATGAAATCGAACTGGCTGTAGAGCCTGGGACACTTCATGTGCTGCACAGGAATGCCACCTATAACTGCTGCATCGAGGAAATCGCGGTCTCCTTATCTGTCGAAGGGAGCGTGCTGAAGCTGACCGAGGAGGAGATACTCGAGGGGGGCGGCTGTGACTGTATGTGCTGTTACAACTTGGAGGCTAGCGTCGTCAATCTCGAACCCGGCGAGTACACCGTAGTATACTGCTGGGATGACTATGAAACCGGTGGACAGCAGTGCCACGTGGAAGACATCGTGATCCCTGAGGCGCCGCCGCGGATAGGAGGCTATTCGAACAGCGGATGCCTGGACAAGTCCGGCGGCGATCGTTCGCAGTGCGGTGAGGATGAAATCGAACTCACTCCCGGACCCGGCACACTTGACGTAGTCCACAGGAATGCGCTGTATAACTGTTGCCCCGACGACATTGTCATCTCCCTGTCGGTCGAGGGGGCCGTGCTGAGGCTGACCGAGGAGGAAATCCTCACGGATGGGTGTTTCTGCGTATGCTGCTTTGATGTGCAAGCAACGGTCCTCAATCTCGAACCCGGTGAGTACACCGTCGAGTTCTGCTGGTATGATTATGACAGCAGTGAAGAAGAGTGCTACGTGCAAGACATCGTGATTCCGTAGCGATGTGATCTGAGGTAGGACAATGAAGGGGGAGGGGTCGGTGCTGTTGACCGGCCCCTCCCCTTTCCCTGTTGGCTGCGATTACTTTCCGGCGGTGGCAAGGGTCTCCGCCGTCATCCCTTCCGGAAGCGGTTTGCTGAATCTGCACTTGGGGTACTTGCTGCATCCGAGGAACTGGCCGCTTCGACCGGTACGAATGACCATTGGCGCTCCGCACTCCTCACACGGGATATCGGTGGGAATGGGCTTGGGCTTGGCTGGTGTGGGAACTTCCTCGGCGGCGCGTTTCTTCGCGTCCCCGCGCAGGTTCGCAACAAAGGAGCACTTCGGGTAGGCGGAACAGCCGAAATAGGGTCCGAAGCGGCCGGTTTTCATCGCCACCTCCCGGCCGCATTCGGGGCATCGTAGCGGGCCTTCAGGCCAGGTTTCCACTACGGGTCTGCCGGTCCGCGTCCACGCGAATCCCTCCGGTGGAGGTCCCAGCGCCGCGACGTCGACCTTGCTCCCTTTGCCCCCTTTGCTCCGTGCAGTGCGCGTGTTGTTGTTGCGAACGTTGTTGTCCGGCGGCGGGTCGGGGATTTCGCCCGCGGCGGCGAGTTCACGCAGATGGTCAAGCTTGTCCATCGGCATCGCGTTTCGGCATCGCGGAAAACCGGAGCAGCTTAGAAACGGGCCACGCCGGCTCTTGCGAATCACCATGGGCCGACCACACTTGTCACATCGAGCGCCGGCATCCTCGGGCTTGGGCTTTTCGACGTGAAGACCCGGCGGGATCGGCCTGGTCGCCTTGCACTTGGGGTAGGCGGTGCAGCCGAGAAATGCCCGGCCTCGTGAGAACTTGACCGCCATGGCCGAGTGGCATTCGTCGCAGGTCTCCTTGATGTCCTCCGGCATCACCTTTTTGAGTGGCACGCCGTTGTCATCGCAGGGAATCGTATTGGCACACTCCGGATACCCGGTGCATCCCAGGAACGGTCCTAATCGGCTCTTCCGCAGCATCATCGGCTTGCCGCACTTCGCACAGGGCTCCTCGCCGAAGATGTCGTCCAGGAGCCTGCCGTCCTGATCGACGTTCCGCGACACGCTGCACTCGGGATACCCGCTGCAGGAAAGGAACCGCCCGTTTCTCCCGAGCCGGTAGACCATCTGCCGGCTGCACTCCGGGCAGACATAGTCGCTCGGCTGCGCACGAGCCGGTTCCATCTCAACGTGTGCCTTATCGAGGGCTTCCTTGAACGGCTCGTAGAACTCGCCGAGAACGTGCACCCAATCGAGATGGGCCTCCTCGATCTTGTCCAGCTCCTCCTCCATGTAGGAGGTGAACTTCACATCCATGACCCTGGGAAAGTGCGCGACGAGCTTCTCGGTCACGATCTCCCCACGGGCGGTTGGATGCAGGCGCTTGTCGGCCAACTCAACGTATCCGCGGTCCTGGACGGTCTGGATAATGGCGGCATAGGTGCTCGGCCGACCGATCCCCTCCGCTTCCAGCTTCTTGACCAGCGACGCCTCTGTGTAGCGAGGCGGCGGCGACGTGTACTGCTGCTGCGGGTCGATCTGCAACGGGATCGCCTCGGCGCCGACCTTCAGGTCCGGCAGGACGAACTCACCCTCATCGGGCACCCCCATTACGCGCAGGAAGCCGT
>JBARRC010000654.1:0-4975 GCA_049644045.1 Phycisphaerae bacterium | reverse complement strand
CCGCGCGTCCTCAAACGCCGTCGACATCGCTACCCGCTCATGCAACGCCCACGGGATCAGTTACGATTGGAACTCGGGCAAACGTAAGTGGATGACATGACAATGGTCGGCGACGGCAGTGCCATTCGTGTCAGGATGAATTTTGCATGCTCTTTCGAGGGGCGTCTGCGTGGCGGTCGTACCATGCCCAAAGCCTACCGAGGTCGCTCACGATACTAAAGAATTCTTCCTGACACCTTTTTTTTTCTGAGCAACGGCAGTATCCGCTCGTGCGCGTCCTCCACGACGTAATGCCCCGCGTCGGCGAAGCGGTGAACGGCCGCTTGAGGGAAACGCGCGACCCACTCTTCCAGGAACCGATCGGTGAAACAAAAGTCCTTCATACCCCAGAGAATAACCATCGGCCGATCGCGAAACTGCGGTAGTGCAGCCTCGATCTGTTTCAACACGGCATAGCTCGGAATCCTCGGGCTCAACGGGATGTCACGGACGAAGCACAGGATCGCGACCCGGTTGGCTACGCTGTCGTAGGGCAGCAGGTAGCCGCGCTTCACCTCCGGCGTCATACGCTCGCGCTTGCAGCAAGCCATGTGAATGGCTGCGCGGGCGAATGCATTCAAACCCCGTACCGCGATGTCGCCGAAGATCGGCCAACGGCAAACTCGAATCCGAAACGGAATCCGCCCGCCCAGAAACGCAGCCGTGTTGAAGACGATGAAACCGCGCACGCGCTGCGGATGGCGTGCGGCCCAGCCAAACCCGATGGGACCGCCCCAGTCGTGAACGGCCAGCGTGACCTCCTTCAGCTCCAGATGGTCGATCAGGCGCTCGACGTTATCGATGTGCGTGGACAGTGTATAGGGATAATCCTGCGGTTTATCGGACAGGCCGCAGCCGATGTGGTCCGGCGCGATTACCCGATAGCGATCGCGCAAGCCCTTGATTAACTCCCGGTAGTAAAACGACCAGGTGGGGTTGCCGTGCAGCATCACGACCGCAGGCCCATTGCCCTCGTCGACATAGTGCATTCGCCCGCCGATCACGTCGAGGTAGTGGGTCTCGAAGGGGTACGACTCGCCGAGCTGCGCAAGGCGAGGATCGCGGGCCGCTGGTGGCTGAACGACCGACTGGAAAGTCGGCCCCACAGTCGGAGCCGCGGGCTTCGGCCCGCGCGGACACTCAACGGAAACTGACGCCCCCTTCCCCATTATCGCGTCGGCGGTTTTGGGGATGTTCATCGAATTCACCGGTATCGTGACCGACTGGAAAGTCGGTCCCACAGTTGGGAAGTCGGTTCCACAATCGGATAGTCGGTCCCACAATCACTACCAGCGTACGCCGAGCATCACGCAGCTCAGTCCGCTGCCGATGCCCATCATCGCGATCTGCTCACCGCGCGGAGGCGGATCGCGCTCGATGCCCATTGCCATGGTGATCGGAAGTGACACCGATCCGACATTGCCGAGAAACTCGAACGTCGAGAAGCCCTTGGCCGGGTCGAGCCCGAGCGATTCGTACAGCCTGTCTCGGTGCGTCGCGCCGACCTGATGGCAGTACGTCCGGCCGACGTCGTCATGAGTCCAGCCCAGCGTTTGCTTGAACGCACTCCACGCCTCGGCGGCCAGGGCGCACCCGCTGACGAGCAGCGTCTCCGCCTGAGTCTGCATGCTCATCGAAGCTTGTGCGTCGAATCCGGTGTCCGCACTGCCCCGGCAAAGGTCGTTGTGCTCGGTCGCGGTCCGCGCCACCCCGCCGAGTAGACGATGGCCGGTCTGCGATACCGAGTCGTGGGCCATCACCAATCCAACCGCGCCCGATCCGATAGTCAGCGAGGCAAAAGCCGCTTTGAAGGCCTGCCGCGTCAGGTTTGCTGCGCTGAGGAGTTCCTTGATCGTGGTGTGGACGAGGTTTCGACTGTTCTCGCCCGCGACAATAAGCCCCTTCCTCACCTGCCCCAGCTCAATCATGTTCGCGAGCGAAATGATCCCGTTCAAAAAACCCAGGCAGGCATTCGAGATATCATAGACAAGCGCCTTGGGTGAAAGCGAGAGGTTGTCGTGCACGACCGAGGCCGTGGCCGGTTCCAGAAAGTCGCGGGAGACCGAGGTGTTAATCAGACATTCAATCTCCTCCGGTCCCGTGAGTGACTTCTTGAGCGCGCGGCGTCCAGCGCGGCTGCTGGCATTACTGGGTAACGTACCGTCGTCCCAAAAGCGCCGCTCGCGGATGCCGGTCATCAACTCCAATCGGCCCTGATGGACCCCGAACCGCTCGTAGACCGGTGCAAGCTCCTGCTCGAGCTCGGCCGAGGTCACCACGTTTTCCGGCAAAACGTAGCCGAAGCTTTCGAAACAAACGTGCTCGTACCTCACCATTCAAACATACCCCGGCATCAACCGACGGAACAACCGCAAGAGGAAACGACATTATAGCGGCTTCGGGCCGTACGGATAGACCCGAAGCTCCCAAGCGTGCTGAAGGGAACTCGGACATTCTACTTTTCTTTCCTCCGGGTGCGGTTATCATGCAGGGTTCGCCTTCCCGGCAGGCCTTTTTAGCGGGTTCATTGTGTGTTTATTTCCGAGAAGCGTGAACTCCCTATGATCGTTCTTCACGCGACCTGGTTTGACGGTACGCTGCACTTATGGGGCGAGCAGTGCGCAGAAGGTTCGGTGAATCGCAGCCCTGAGGGTGCACGGCGGTCCGCGCGGGCTGAAGCCCTCGGCTCGACGGACACCGGGTCATCCACGCCGTTGTTTCCGTTTGCGGTGACGGAGAACACACTTCGCCGCAGTGTCGGGGACCTCTATGACAGCTTGCTGGTTTCCGGGGCGGTGAGCACGGAGTTGACGTTGAGGCTTCCGCACGCGGGCGGCGAGCCCATACCATCGTGGGCCTCACGGTGGTCCGCGCAGGCTTCAAGCTGCGGCTCGCCGGAGGCGTTGTCGCTTCAGGCTTGCCGGGTACCGACGCTGGCTTTCTCCCCGGCGGACGCGGTTGATCTTCTGACGAGTTCGGCGACGCTTGCGCGCGACGACATTCGCGGGGGGGCGTCGCTGCGCTACTGGTCGCGGGTGGCGGCACTGGTGTTGGAGCTGTTGGCCAAGCAGCGTTTCGTCCCAGCCATTCACCACGCCGGCGACGACCGATACCGCGGATACTGGCGTGTGGTGGTGGATGATGAAGAGACGTCCGAGCGTCTGGGCGCGCTCATCGCGTCAATGCCGCCAGTCTGTCGCTCGCTGGCGGTGGAGGGGGTGCCGGTCCAGGCCTCGGCGCTGGTGGAGAACTTCCTGTGGACGACGGTGGACGCGTTGGTCAGGCGCTGTTTGGAGGGGGATGAGCTCGCGCACGCGATTCAGGAGCGTCCCGAGGGAACCTGCTCCCCGCAGATACGGTGGCTTCAATCGGTGGTGCGCTCGGACCCCAATTTGACCGGAACGTCCGAGGAACGCGCGAGAACCTACGAAACCATACAGGATTGGCTGGCCAAGCTGGAACCGCCCACTCACGAGCGCACCTGTCGAACCTGCTTCCATCTTCACCCACCCCCGGCAGTCATGGGTCTGACGGCACAGAGCTCGGAGCGAACGTGGCGGTTGACCCTGCACGTCCAGGCCACGCAGGATCGCGGGATGATTCTTGACGCTGCGAGTCTGTTCGATGCGCATGGCAATGATCCATCGATTCTCAGACGCCCGTTCGCGAACGCGCGTGAGCAACTTCGCGCGGATGTCGGGCACGCGGCGCGGTATTTTCCACCGCTATCGGCTTGTGCGGAGACATCCGGCCCTCTGGAGTGCCGCCTGACGCTGGAAGAAGCCTATTCGTTTCTGCGGGACGCGGCCCCCATCCTCGAATCGGAAGGGTTCGCGGTGTGGGTGCCAAAGTGGTGGCGTGCGGATCGCCCTCGTTTGCGCATGTGGCTTGACCTCCACCCGCTTGATGCACGGGCGACGGGCGGGCAGCCTACCATGCGGCTCGATGCACTTGTCACCTACGACTGGCGGCTGGCCGTGGGGGATGAAGAGCTCTCGTTGGAAGAAATCTCGCGGCTTGCGGCGGCGAACGAACCGCTGGTGCGGGTTCGCGGCCGGTGGACCGAAGTTCAACCGTCGGACATGCAAGCGGCCCTGCGTTTTCTGAAAAGGAACCGCGGCGGGAAGATGACGGTCTTTGAGGCCCTGCGCCAGTGCTACATCGCCGACGATCTCGAAACCGGCTTACCCGTCGCGGGTTTACGTGCCCATGGATGGATCGACAATCTGCTCAATGCCACCGAGGTTCATGAGAGGATCGAACATTTTCAACCGCCGTCCGGTTTCCAGGGCACGCTACGGCCTTATCAGCTTCGCGGGATGGAGTGGCTCAGTTTTCTCACCAGGCTCGGACTGGGTGCGTGCCTCGCAGATGACATGGGACTCGGCAAGACGATTCAACTCATCGCGCTGTGGCTGCAGGAGCGCGAATCGAACCGATCGCCGGGGCCGACGTTACTCGTCGTGCCCATGTCGCTTGTCGGCAACTGGCAGCGCGAGATCGCGAGGTTCGCGCAGTCGCTGAGTGTGATGATTCATCACGGTATGGAACGGCTGACGGGGCAGGAGTTTGTGGGCGAGGTCGGTAGGAACGACGTGGTGATCAGCACCTATGGATTGATCCACCGTGATCTGGAACATCTCGCAGCCGTTGAGTGGCACCGCATCGCCCTCGACGAGGCGCAGAACATCAAGAATCCCGCGGCGAAACAGGCTGTGGCGATTCGATCGCTTAAGGCGGTTCATCGGGTGGCGTTGACGGGAACACCGGTTGAGAATCGGCTCAGTGACCTGTGGTCGATCCTCGATTTCCTCAACACCGGGTATCTGGGCGGTGCCTCGGACTTTCGACGCCGGTTCGCGGTGCCCATCGAGCGATACCACGATACGGACCGGGCTCAGCGTCTTCGGCATCTTATTCGCCCCTTTGTTCTCAG
>JBARRC010000653.1:0-5820 GCA_049644045.1 Phycisphaerae bacterium | reverse complement strand
GCCCTAGAGTGGAACACCGAGAGCAAAGGTAGCCTTGAAGACAGGGAAAAAGGCGAGCGCGTTTCGCTCTCAAATGTACGGGCCGTTTGGTGGTTTGACTTCCCAGAACCGCGCGTTTCCGGACTCGACATCGAGCCCGAGCATATCGAGTGGGCCAAATACGAGACCCGCAATGGTCTACGTTGGATCCTCACGTCACTCGACGCTTGCTACATGAGTCATCCTGATGCTATAGACGCGGCGTCGCTCAAGACTGTTCAGCTACAGACTGCTCGGGAGCTTGGGCTGCGGATTCCACGGACGATTATTTCAAACATGGCAGGTGGTGTTCGCCAATTCGTTGAGCGCCGTAGGCAGGTGGTGTTCAAGACAATCTCCCCATTATCGCGAGAGCGCAGCCGCAAAAGTCGGGCGATCTTGACGACCCTAGTTGACGCGAGCGCCATCGATGACCGAGCGCTTGGCGTCAAGTTGAACATGTTTCAAGAGTTCGTGTCCAAGGTGTTCGACGTCAGAACCACGGTTGTTGGCGACACGACGTTCTCCGCAAGGATAGAAAGCCAGGCCAGCGAACAAACGTCCGTGGATTGGCGTCGCTACGATATAGCCAATACACCGCACTTCCCGCACGAACTCCCGTTCGACGTCAGCCGACGATGCATTGCTCTGACGAAACGACTCAATCTCCGCTACGGGGCCATCGACTTTGCTGTGACGTCAGAGGGTGAATACTTCTTTCTTGAGATCAATCCTGTTGGGTTATGGCTCTGGCTCGAAGGGCTAACAGGCCAACCCATTAGTCACGCGATAGCACGGGAGCTTATTGCAATGTCGCAGGCCTAGCGCTGTCGGGAGTGGTGCATTTTACCAGAATGCGCGTTCCTCGTGTAGTGGTTCAGCGGCAATCGGGGGACCTCCAATCGGGGAACACCATATCTATTTCGTTGTGTTGCCTTCTCTCGGTTTTCGCCGTGGTCAGCGCAGGCGCAATACGCTATTCAGACGCCTCTCCAGTCGGGGCACGAAACGGTCACTGCCCGGTAACCGCCCGGCCCGTCAGGCCCGCTTACGCTTGGCGTTTGGCGTCCTGCTGGCAGCGCTTCGAGATGCACCCGAAGGCATCTTGGCTGCTTCATCCTATGAGGAAGCATCGGTTGCGGGGGTTCGCTTTGCGATCACGGCCGATCTGAGCTCTTCGAACAGGTCGGGGTTGTCGCACAGGAATTGCTTGGCATTCTCGCGTCCCTGTCCGAGGCGGACGTCCTTGTAGCTGAACCAGGCACCGCTCTTGGCGACGAGTTGGTCGGCGATGGCCAGGTCGAGCAGGTCGCCCTCGATGCTGATGCCGCTGTCGAACATGATGTCCAGTTCAGACTCGCGGAAGGGGGCGGCCACCTTGTTCTTCACCACCTTGGCCCGGATGCGACTGCCCGTGATGGTGTCGCCCTCCTTGATTGAAGAAATACGACGGACATCGAGTCGAACCGAGGAGTAGAACTTCAACGCCCGACCGCCCGGCGTCGTTTCCGGGTTGCCGAACATCACGCCGATCCTCATGCGAATCTGGTTGATGAAGACGACGACGGTATGCGCCTTGCCGATGGCCGCGGTGAGCTTGCGAAGCGCCTGGCTCATCAGGCGAGCTTGCAGGGCCACGTGCGTATCGCCCATCTCCCCTTCGATCTCGGCGCGGGGGATAAGGGCGGCCACGGAGTCGATGATGATCACGTCGACCGAGCCGCTGCGAACCAGCATCTCGGTGATTTCAAGAGCTTCCTCCCCCGAGTCGGGCTGACTGACGAGCAGCTTCTCGATGTTGACGCCGCACTTCTTGGCCCACGTCGGATTCAACGCGTGCTCGGCGTCGACGACGGCTGCTATGCCTCCCGCCTGCTGGGCGGCTGCGGCCACATGCAGCGCGAGGGTCGTCTTGCCCGACGCTTCGGGGCCGAACAGCTCCACGACCCGGCCGCGGGGCAAACCCTTGCCCCCCAGGGCCAGATCAAGCGAGAGCGCACCGGTGGAGATACCCTCGACATCAGCGTCCATCTTGTCGAGCTGCATGATCGCGCCTTTGCCGTACGCCTTTTCGATCTGCTGCAACGCCCTCCCGAGTGCTTCCTCACGCTTGCTTTCCCTGTCGTTCATGATGACCTTCATTCGTGATCTCTCATTCGCTCTTGCGCCCGGTTCAACCCAAATCCGCTTTGCGGACCGGTGTATAGGTCGGCCCCTTCGGGGACAGGACCGACGACATCAACGTGATGAACGAAATGGATGCCTGCATCGAGCTGAAGCTATGCGCCTCCACCGCGGCCCGAAGGCAACCGCCGGACCGATCCTCCCGAACCCGACCGATGGTGATGTGCGGCGAGAAGCGCTTCCGTTCCTTGGGGAATCCCAATCGCCCGAGCTCAGTCTCCACCGCCTCCACGCATCCTGCCAGCGCGCCGGTTGTCTCGTTCGCGCCAACCCAGACGATCCGCACCGGACCGCGCGGCGGGAAGCAGCCGCAATCGGCAATCTCCATGTCAAAAGGTGCCGAGCCGGCGGCAGCCTGTGCAATAGCCTCGCCGACCTTAGCCACGTCCCGATCAGGCACCTCACCGAGAAACTTCGCCGTCAGATGCAACTGGTGCGACGGAATCCATCGTACGCCGTCGCACGTTGCCGCAAGGTCCTTCTGGACTTTGGCAAGCCCCGAGCGGACCTCATCACTAAGTTCAATGGCTACGAAGAGTCGCATGGATCGTGGTTATGTCGTTGTCCGCGCTGGCTTCAAGCCCTGACCCTTACCCACAAGTTCTTCCGTCCCGTCAGGGACGGATTCGACAATAGCCCGGCGTTTCAACGCCGGGTTCCGAGGCATACGTCATGTCTGAGTCCCGGAGGGACGGTTGAGGGCGAAGCCTCATTTCAATCGTCCCTTCAGGACTCCCACCGCCCACCGTGCATCTCGATCCCCGCGATGAATCGCGGGGCTATTCTCACACGCCCCGCTGGGGCGAGGGTTCGTATCCGGCTACAGCGGCCGTTGCGGGACGCAGAGCGCAGATCACGCCCGCCACCGTTCCTTATAACGGGCGGCCTCCCAGTTGGCATCACACAACACGAACCCGTTACGGGTGAAGGCTCAGACTTCAAGCCCGCGGCTTGTTCTGTTAACGGTTCTACACAGACTAGTCAAACCGCAGCGTGCTGACAAACTGATCCACGCGATGATTGATCTCGGCGCGAGTCAAGTTCTGTACGCGACGCAAAGAGAAATCCTCAATCGTAAACGACGCCGCGATCGTGCCGCGCACCATCGCGTGACGCAACGATTCCGTATCGTGCTTGCCTTGCTCGGCGAGAAACCCCAACACGCCGCCGGCAAAGCTATCGCCTGCGCCGGTCGGGTCGCGAACGGCCTTGGTCGGATACGCCGGGAGGGCGAACGCCCCATCAGATGTTACCAGCAGCGCTCCGTGTTCACCCTTCTTGATGATAGCGAACTTCGGTCCCAGGTCGAGAATCGCCTCGCCCGCCTCGATCAGGTTGACACGATCGGTGAGCATCCGCGCCTCATCGTCGTTGATGATCACACCGGTCACGAGGTGAAGCGTCTCAAGCAGCGACTCCCGCTCCTCCACGATCCAGAGATTCATGGTATCACAGACGACCAGCTTCGGCGACGTGATCTGCCCGAGGAGCTCCCGCTGAAGCGTTGGGTGGGTATTGGCGAGAAAGACCGTATCACTATCGGCCAACGAAGGCGGCACCTTCGGACCCATCTCGGCGAGGACGTTGAGATCGACGGCCACCGTCTCGGCCTCGTTCATGTCGCCTACGAAGCGCCCGGCCCAGCGGAACGTATCGCTGCCCTCGCGGACCTCCAGGCCGGTCAGGTCGATGTCGCGTGATTCCAGCACGCGGCGGAACTCAGCGGGGAAATCATCGCCGACGACGGCCACCAGGCGCACCGGAACATATTGCGAAGCGGCGAACGAAAAGTACACGGCCGATCCACCGAGCACGTCGTCAACGTGCCCGTACGGCGTCGTGACCGTGTCGATCCCGATACTTCCGGTCACCAGCAGCGACATTCCGCGCCTCCGAACGACTGGTTTAACAACTAGTGTACCATCACGCTTGGGTTTGCAGATTGGGTGCCATGGGCCAACTTGTTGGCCTGTGCTCCTTCGTAGCCAATCACGGGCAAGCTGATGCTTGCCCATGCCACCCGCCGTGACCTTTTATCTCTCGCCTCTCTGCGATCTCTGCGTGCTCCGCGGTGATATCATCCGGGCCAGGGTGGCACACGCGCGTACTCTAGCCGATCTTCGGCCTGGGGGCAAGAGAAATGTTAGAAAAATGTTAGGTCCTTCCCATCCCCTGGATTGCCGGTGGCTGGGCGAGATATCGGTGAGAGGACACTCTCGTACGGGTCGTTTCTTGGCGATCACAGTGACCCACGCCAAGGGCTCGTTGCAGATCGACGCCTATGGGGCTGCCTATTTGCGCAGCACTTTACGGCAGGCGTTGGCCTCAGTCAGCAGGTCAATGATCTGCAGAACGTCGGTTATTCCGGTAACACCGTCGCGGTCGATGTCGGTTCTGTAAAGGGGCAGTACCGTCTCTGCCTCCGGCTGGTGAATCAGGGCGAGTACAGCGACCACATTGGCGACACCATTGTTGTTTACATCGCCTGGAAGACAGCCAAGCCGTACGTGAGTGCGGCTGGCGTTGTGTGTGATGGTTGTCCACGCGCCGGCCCTGATTCCGCGATCGAGAACCAGCTTCGCGACGGAGCCTTCTGACGCCACGCGATTGACGCAAGGGGGATTTGAGGTTCCATCCTCGATCGTAAAACCGTTGGCGCTCAGCCCTGCCGTATCCCCGCTGAGCGTAAGCTCGAATGTGTTCCACGCACCGGCGGGTGTGCCGTGGCGCTTTGAGGCCGGTCGCCGTGCGTCGATGGCGCCATCCCGTGGGTCGCTTGACAGAATTCTAAGGACACGTGCAGCCTCACTGACCTCCACGGTCAGCGGCTCAAAGTCAAGCGGGAGGATCGCAATGTTCTGGGGCTGGCGCAGACCACTCGCTTGAGGGTTCTCGTAGAGAGCCAGTGTAAAGGACCCCTGGGCGTCATCCGAGGCCTGCAGGTGAACCGTCCCGCAGTAGAACTTGGCACCATCTTGCGCGGCGACCGGGGATTCGTCCGCGTTCAGCAGGACGCTCGCCCAACGATACCCCTGGGAGATGCTGTCCGCCAGCGCGATGGTCTCCAACCCCGCGTGAATGAACCGGGGATCGGTCTTGTCAATGAAGCAATGCTTTCGGTTCTCCAGGCTTTGTTCCGTGGTGGTCTCGTAGTCGACGGGTTTGATGCTTCCGGCAGACCCGCTCGTGTAGCTTTGTGGGTCGAGCATGGCTTGATAAGAGCGAACCTGTTCCCCGTCCGGGGACCAGTCCCTTGCGAAGATCTTGACGGTGAACGTATCGCCCGGTGCGATCGCAACGTGGCTTGCAGGCCCGCCTTCGAGCGGAATCGAATTGACCGCGACGACCTCAAGCGAATAGGTCGGCGTTTGAGCCGCTGCCGCCGTGGTCAACAGGGCTGCGAAACAACAGATTTGTCCCAGGTGCCTTAATACGCTCAACATCGATGCTCCCTTCACAGACAAATAGGTCGAAACATTAAAACCTCCAAAGGGCAAGACCTCAAGGTCAATAAAAGGCGTCAGGATGATTTTTGCATGTCCTTTCGGGGGCGTCCGCGTGGCCGAAGGGTGATGTCCAGCCCCAGGCGACTCGCGACGTGGGCCTTCCAGGGCTCGT
>JBARRC010000652.1:0-3948 GCA_049644045.1 Phycisphaerae bacterium | reverse complement strand
TGCCCCCGGTTTGACTGAGATTACGATCACCGGAACCGCCGGTGCGATAACCCCGAATGCGCCCGTTGCCGGGCAGTCAACCGTTGACCTGGGACAGAACTTGCCGGACGAGTTCAGTGACCTCAACTTGTACGAGGAGGGTGAAATACGGTTCTTCGCCTGCCCGGCGGGGGCAGACACGTTTCCCATCGTGGAGAGTACAAGCGAGACAAATCCTTTCGAACCTGACTCAGTGGTCGTCCTTGGTCTTCCCGGCGCGTGCGCGAACGGAAGTGTATACATCTTGCGAGACGACGATGATCCAGACGTGCTTCCGCATTATCCCGATGGCGGACAACTGCTGATCGATGCGTACGCCGACGCTTACATTCTTCCACAATATGCCGGAGCTGCGTATCAAGATGTGGTCGATTTCGATCTGCACTTGAGCTACCTCGATTGGGTCTCCGGGACGTGGGATAACGCGCGCGATTTACAGTCCAGCGCGTCATTCTGGTCATGTTTCATAGTGGGGTGCTGGGAGGCTGCCCAGGACTGGGATGCAGATCCAGATCTGTGTTTTTCATTGACACCTCCGTATAGTGCACGCCCCGGGGCGGAGGGGGTCGAGTCGGGTTGTACCGACAACGATTCAGGCCGAATCGCTATATATATGCAAACGCTTGCGGATGATGCTGCCTGCCTGAATACTACTGACGAAGCGCACACTGTGACCCATGAGATTGGTCACAGTTGTGGCTCGCACGACGACCATATACCGGGGTCGATCATGGAGAACCACGCTCCGACAAGTGAGAACGACTTTGCCGCGGAGTCCATTGTGATCTTTCGGAGCGAGGTAGTGTGGTAAGAGAAAACCGATCTGGTAATTCTGTGAGGAGTATCATCTATGAACGAAAAGGCATGGCGGGTATGTAGCAGGGTTGCGATCATGTGCTTGGGAGTAGGTGGGTTCGCAGACTTGGCTGGCGCCGATAGGTTGACGGCGAAACTGCATAGCGACAGTGCGGTGCTATATGAGCTGATTGTCGTGCGTGTCGAACTACATCTCGACGAGGCGTTCTTACCCCCAGACGTGGTCGATGACGCGTATGAAGCGAACAGGCAGCTTCAGCGGCTGCGCCGTCGCCTGGGGCTTGAGCTTCGTGAACCGGGTGGGGAGAAGGTATCCAAGGGCATTCTGATCCTTGAGCTTCCCCGGCCCACTGAGCCCGCGCACGTGCTTGCGGCGCCCGGGGTCGCCTTTCTGGGGTGGGCGGATCCGAAGACGGATGAGTTTCACCATTGGACGCGCCCTGGAATCTTTAAGCTGGTGGTCGTAGATAGGGAAAACGGCCTCGAGTCTAACGAGATGCCAATAACCTTGAAGGTTCTGCCGCAAACGGAAGTTGAGGCAGCCCGAATCTTCAAGCAGTGCGGGGTAGACGCTCTCGCACCTTTGGTGGGCGAGCAACTGCGGCAGACCAAGAGCATGGAGCTATTCCGGCGGCTTGTTGCGGAGTATCCCGAGACCATGTACGGCAAGTATGCAATCGTGTCGCTCGCGTTGATGCATTACAAGGCGACCTTTGCAGAACACAACAACAAAGGAGGCGCGCAGGTATGGGGACCTGTTGCAGCGGAACTGACAAAGGCCGCAGCCGTGTTCGATGGTGCGCACCCACTGCGTGGACAAAGCCTTTTTCGGTTGGCGCTCGCTCAGGTCCTGGCCGGGGAGTCGTCCGACGCGCGCCGTACGGCCCAAACACTATGCAGGGAATTTTCGGACGGGAAGTGGGCGCGGAAGGCACATGCCCTACTCGCAGAACTGGGGCCTCCGGACTAACCGGTCGCAGTTGAATGCAACCGGGGAACAATTACCGCGCGGGGGCTTCCTGCCTGGAGGACGCGCTCGACCAGCCCCCGACCGGGCAGACCATGCAGCAGGTCGCCGACGCGCTGAATCAGAACGGTGGCGACTGGTCCGGCTACTTCGTCCCGCTTGTCTGGAGCCAAATGCTCACCGTCTGGCGAGAACTCCACATCGAGACGGACAGCATGGCACGCCCGACATTCGCGGAGAACACAATGATCGGGGAGTGGAACGACCCGCGTTTTGAGGGCGGACAGCTTTGGATCGACATATCGGATCAGCCCATGTATGACGACCTCGAGAACGGCTACATACGAATCCAAGCTGCTGGGTTCCCCGATCTGATCAGTATTGTTATTGATTATACGTCGTTGCCGTGGCCCTGGGATGACAACGTTCGGACGAACATTAGTGAGGCGACATGGGACGGGCGCCCCAGTTCAGGAGACTTCGTTGCCAGCGACGATGACCTGGGCGACGAAGCGCTGTTTACTGCCGGCGTCGTGGGTAGTATCATTGGCGTGGAAACGCCTCCGAACGGGTATTTGCTGCTGCCCGACACGTCGGAGCTACAGCAGGTGTACCAACCCACGTATATTCTGCCAGTCGTGGAACCGCAGCACACGTCCGAAGGCGCATATCCTTTTTATAAGAACTTCACGCCGGAGACCAAATCGAACTGGGATCCCGGGCGATTGCTGCTCCGTGGATTGCCGGTTTCTACGGCTGACTTCTGGACTGTTTATGTCTTTTCTGCGTTCCAGCCGGAGTCGAGTGGGGATTGTGACCCCGAAGTGACGGGTACAAAGGGGGTGACGACGCATCCGGTGGGAAGCACTTCGCCCCCGTGGAATTGGGACGACTCATACACGGGAATGGCGGCGATCTTCAGCGAGACGCTGCGCGACGGTTACTCTGATGTTCAGGTACCGCGGACCGTCGCCCATGAGATTGCTCATACGCTTGGTGCTGGGCATAACGGCGGCTTAATGGACGCAACGGACCAGGGACCGGCGTTCTTGGCCCAGACCCTTAAACGTCTTCGGGAATATGTGGAACCATAAGCAGAGCGCCTTGGAAGTGCGGCGGATCGCAACCGGGGCCTGCGATGAGGGCTGAAAACATGAAATGCAACAAGGAATGGATGTGGGGGCTGACGTTGGCACTCGGTGTCTTGGGAGTTACCCTGCCCGAGGCGGCCGCGCTACAAGACCGCCCGGTTTCTTCAAATCTCGTCGGCATTGACGTTTCTCTGGATCGGGAGACGTTTGAGGTTCGAGAACCAGTTGTCGCGCAGGTGACGTTGGCGAATCGAGGACCTAGTCCGCTGTCGCTGCAGGTCGGCCCCGACGGAGCGCCAGTGCCTGTCTCGCTCGAACTTGCGCGTGGCAACGCGGATTGGACGCACCACTCCTTGTGGTTGCGGAACCTGCCCCCGCAGGGCAGACCAATCGAGTTGCAGCCGGGTGAGTCCACGCACGGGGAAGTATTGGTGCTGCTAGACTATGACGATGGCTATGTGTTTACGACCCCAGGGCGATACAAGGTGCGCTGGGTCTGCTATATCGACGAGGGTCGTCTGAAGCTGTACAGTCGGGAGCATTCGGTCACTGTCCTGCCCGCGTCACGGGCTAAGAGTGATTTCATTAGCGCAGGCGAGGCGGTGGCGGCGGAGTACTACGGCGGGCGCCAGGCGACCGAGGTTGAACTACGCAGGGCGGAGATTAGGGAAGAGGTCGAACGCTTTGGTGCCCGAGTTCTCGGGTACGTTATCAGCGAGCAGAAGCCGCACCTAGTGGAGCCGGGGCGATCACCGGACGACGACAGGGAGGCGCTCCTCGTGGAGCGCCTTACTGAACTGCTCCAACAGCATCCCGACTCAGTATACGCGGGGTACGTAGCGCGTTTTCTGGGATTAGTGCACTTTAAGACCCTTGAGCACGAAGGAAGCCTGAGGGGGTGGGGCGAATCGGATCCGGAAAGAGCCCGAGCGCATCCCGGCTATGCGAATGCGCTGCGTTATCTCACGATGGCCAAGGATGCCAATGTCTGGCCGCAAACGACTGCGCTGGAGTATTTGGTGTGCTTACACGCTG
>JBARRC010000651.1:0-4501 GCA_049644045.1 Phycisphaerae bacterium | reverse complement strand
ATCATATCTCTGCAGTGTCGGATCATCGCGCACGTCGGGATCGGCCAGCGCACGTGCGCTAATCTGTTCCAGCGAAGCAAGATCACGAGTCTCGCGCCCAATCACCCCACTCCAACGTTGGAAAACGACGTCACGCTGCTTGGTATTCATGCTGGGCTCCGATGCGGTACGAAACGCGGACGCCCCATTGGGATTGACCTCCCCGCGGTTTTCTCTAAACCTCTGCCGCTCATACCACTCCCGGGCCAGTCGGCGCAAGTGTTACACATGTCAGCCGCCCATAATGCCCAGGTTGCCCGAGCGGAAGGCCCCGGCCATGGCCTTGGGCACTTCCGCTTCGGCGAGGACGACCTTGGCACGGTTTTCCTCGATCTTGGCCCTGTTTTCGGCGGCTCGTGCAATTGCCATGGCCCGGCGCTTCTCCGCCTCTGCCTGGAAGCGGCGCGTGTCGGCTTCGGCCTGGTCGACCTGGAGTTTGGCGCCGATGTTCTCGCCGACGTCCAGGTCGGCGATGTCGATCGACAGTATCTCGTACGCGGTTCCAGAGTCGAGCCCCTTGTCGAGAACAGCCTTGCTGATTTGATTGGGATTCTCGAGCACGGCCTTGTACGTTTGGGAAGATCCGATTGCGCTGACGATGCCCTCACCGACCCGCGCGATAATCGTCTGTTCGGTGGCACCACCGATGAGCTGCCGGATGTTGGTGCGGACCGTGACACGGGCTTTGGCCTTGAGCTGGATCCCGTCCATCGCCACGGCGTCGATGGACTGTCTTCCCCACCCCGGGTCGGGCACGTCAATCACTTTCGGGTTCACGCTGGTGCTGATTGCGTCAGTAATATCCCGCCCGGCTAGATCGATGGCGCACGCCTTGTTCCAATCCAAGGCCAGCACGGCCCGGTTGGCGGCAATCATGGCGCGGGTGACGTTGCCGACGCGCCCGCCGGCGAGGTAGTGACTCTCCAGGTCGTTAACCGTCATGTCGTGGATGCCGGCTTTGACGAGCTGAATCTTGGCGAACACGATAGTGCTCATGTCGACTTTGCGCAGGCGCATTCCGATCAGGTCGGTCATCCTCACGTCGGCATTGCTCATGTAGGCCTGCAGCCACAAGCGGAAGAACTGCGCGATGACGAGGAGGATGACTAAGACGATCACGCCGGCAATGCCGGCGACAATCCACCAGACGGGCCAACCCGATGACTGGGCCAAAGCCAGTCTAATGTGCGAACTCATGATTCACTCTCTCACCGGTACGCGCATCCAACGACAGCGGCGATGGTTTGCCACACTGTTCATGCCTGTCCTGCTGGTTCTCTTCATCCCGACATCGCTCGGAAAAAGAAGCTTCAGTCGCCTCGTTGCCTGGAAGGTCCTCTTGCAGCAGACCGTGGGACGCCATGAAGGCACTGCAACCCGCGCGACTCAGATTGATGTTGCTTCGATAGGAAAGGTTGGCGACGAGTGCAATGAGGGGTCCGCGCCAATGGCGTACGCTACGCCATACCCGGCGCAAGATAGGCCTCACGGAATAGAAAGTCCCGTCGCAGGCCTCCATTTCCCTCACGATCTCCCAAGACGAGAGATGCTGGTACCGGGCAACGGGAAACGTCAGCGTGTAGTACTTCCAATCGTCCGGAAAGCTATTCGCGACCAATCGACGTTGCGATTCCATCTCGTTCCACAACCGGGTGCCGGGGAAGGGCGTGAGAAACAACGTGTTGATAATGTCCACACCATAATGCACGGCCGCCTCCGCGATTCGTCTGCCAATTCCCGGCTCATCGCTGTCCAGGCCCAAGATGAACGAGCCGGCCACTAGAATCTTGTGTCGCTGGATGCGACGGACGGAGGCCGCAAAGTCGCGGCCGTTGAACATGTTGAACTTCTTTCCGACCTCTTTCAGTCCTTCGGCCGTCGGCGATTCAAAGCCAATGAATACGCCGGCACATCCGGCCTTGGCCGCTAGCGTCAGCAACTCCTCGTCGTCAGCCATGTTGATCGTCACCTGGGCGATCCACCGCTTGCGCAGCTTCGCGCGGATCATCGCCCGAAACAGCTCCTTCGTGCGGACGATGTGGCTGTGGCTCGTGCCGATCAGATTGTCGTCGACGACGAGAACAAGCTTCTCTCGAATCTCGCCGAATTCCTGAACAACGTGGTCAATGGGCCGCTGCCGGTAGCGATATCCACTGAAGGCCGTCACGCTGCAGAAGCTGCAATTCAGTGGACAGCCGCGCGTGGTTTGAATTGCCCCGAACGCGTAATCGCCGGTCAAGAGGTCATGCCGGGCCGGCGGAATCTCATCCATGTCCGCATACGCCCCGGCGTATAAAGGCCTCAAGGCACCTGACCGGGCATCCGCCAATACCTGAGTCCACACTCGCTCGGCCTCGCCCGTTACCACCGAGTCCACGCGCGCCATGGCCTCTTCGGGACGCATGGTGGCATGAATGCCGCCCATCACTACCGGCACGTCCCGGCTGCGGAAGTCTGCCGCCACTTGGTAAGCGCGGTTCGCTTGCGAGGTAGATGCGGTAACCCCCACGAGGTCCGGTCTCGGGAGGCTTGCGTAGTCGGGCACGCGCACATTCTCATCGAAGATGGTGATTTCCCACTCCGGCGGGGTCAGTGCCGCCAGCGTAGTCAGCCCCAGTGGCTTCCAGACACGGTAGTGGTTCCAGCGACTTTCCCTGACCCGCGTCAAGCATACCAATGGGTTGCAGGGGTTGATTAGATACAGGCGAATGGCGGCACTCCTTTCATGTTCCGCGAACCCCGAACCGAGTGACCTGGAGCGGATTGGACAATTGTGTCAGCGTCCCGCTGAGGCCGGCGGATACACTGACGTACTCCTTCGGCGTGATTCAAGGCCGAGTCTTCCGTCCCGTTACGACTGCTGCTGGTACGGGCGTGCGGCGGGGCGGGGACCTGACCGGTGCTGAAGTTCCTGACGAGTGTCCCTTTCGACCTCTTCATTCGGATCCACGTTCCTCTTGGACGAGGGAGTGCTGGAGCAACTCCCTTTCTTTCTCGCCATGCGCTCTCAGGTCGTCAAGAAAGCGCTCAAGATCCGCACATATCTGCCTGAATCTACCAGCATCGTCCCGCGAGACATGGTCCAGTCGTACTATAATTCTTCCCAGATTGGAATGTAGCTCTTCGCGTCCGTTCCTTAACCTCTCTACTTCCCCGGCCAAATGTGGATTGGCGTCTGTGATTAAGTGCATGTAACCACCGTGATCTGCAAGGACCTGTATGCGGGTCAGGTGGCGTTCAAAGGACCACGTGTGAAAACGCAACGTCGAGAGCTTGTGGCTGTTTCCGCGCCCCCGCGTCATCCACTGGAGCGCGATTCGGAGTGCTTGCTCGATGCCCAGGAGGATCGCAAGCTCGACGTCGGCCTGCCGGGCGATCTCCTGCGATTCAGCGGCGTTATATGCTATTGGCTCACGATGTTGCATCAGGTTTCCTTTCGATTTGCACAGGCTGAGAGCGCCATCCGATCATGCCCTTACGTAGACGTTCGCGCAGGCGCAGTAACTCGCCCGGTCTCAACAGTTCATCACCGGCTGTGCGAGGAGGAAGCTGCATGTCCTAGCCCTTACTGCTCGTGACTCTGTGCAACCTCAACCGTGGGCGCGAATCCGTGCTTCTGACCCGCCCGTGCAGGCTGCGGCCCCGTGGCTAGCCGCTACGAGATCAGTCTTTCGGGATCTTCAGAGCCAGGATCGCCTTCGTCGTGTCCTTCTCGAAGCCTGTCTTGCAGTCTTCGGAGCAGAAGTGAAGCGTGTAGCCCGAGACTTCCAGCGCGTGCTCGCTCTTGCCGTCCATCCCCAGCGTACAGCCTGCACACTTCGATACGACCTTGTCGGTCTTGCCATCGAACTCGTCAGCTTCAGCAAGCTTAGCTTCGACCGCCGCCTTCGTGTCGACGTCCTTCTCGGCCTCGACCTCTTTCTTCGCCGATTCCTTCTGGGCCGGCTTTTCCTTGCGGCATCCCGGTGTTGCAGCCAACATGACCACCACAGCCAGGCATCCAATAACCCCATGAGCCAATCGTGTCTTCATCGGCAGTGCTCCTCATCAGATACGTACCACTATCTCTAATCAGCGCTTGCCCGCCTCGTCGGTGGCGGACACCACCGGGGACCATAGTCGATTTCGCTGGGATCCGCACCCACCACCCGGAACTTTGTGCAAGCCTCCGCTTTATTTGGCCTGAAAGGCTGTCTTGTGCGTACGCGCCGGGCATTCCTTGTGTAACCGTGGGGGGAGCCTTGCGTGCCCTGGTAGACCGGCTCAAGCGTTGGGGACCACGGTTACCGTCTGCGCCGCGTACGAGACAACGGCTCGCAACGGGCTGAATACGCGTGAGTGACGGGCGTTGTTCGGTCCCAGCACCCGGATCACACGCGTCGATCTTGCATGGGGCTGTTGGAAAAGGGTACGATAACGATGAGGAGGCTCGGTGACGTCGCTGAGCAGACGTCATTTGGGA
>JBARRC010000650.1:0-6223 GCA_049644045.1 Phycisphaerae bacterium | reverse complement strand
GAAGACCTGGCCGACTCAAACCCCACCGCCGAGGTCGTCGCCCGGTACATTTTCGAGCGTTTGGCGAAGATGGGTCTGTCGACGGTCAGCCGGGTCGAGGTGACCGAGGCACCGGGGTGTGTTGTCCTCTACGAACCAGCCTCTCCTGTCACGAATGCAGGACAGGCCTAAAGATTGACGATGAACAGGAGGAGTCATAAAATCCATGGGGCTTTGGAGTTTTTGTGCGTGTAGGATTACGGAGCGATGAGTCTTCTTTGCGAACACTGCAACACGGCTAAAGCGACCGTTCACATCACGGAAATGGATCCGGAGAAGCGGGAGCACCATCTCTGCGAAAGCTGCGCCGAGAAGGAAGGCGTGATCATCAAGCAGCATCCCGCGACCACCAACGAGATCCTCCAGCAGTTCATCAAGCACAAAACCGGGCTTGGCGCCGCCGGGGATCTGGCCTGTCCGAAGTGCGGTATGACCTTCCGCGAGTTTCATCTGAAAGGACAACTCGGCTGTCCAAACGACTACGAGGCGTTCAGGAAGTTGCTCGTGCCGCTTATCGAGCGAGCCCACGAGGGTGCGACACGCCATGTTGGCAAGGTTCCGGTGACAGCCGATGAAACAGTCCACAGGCAGGCGGGATTGCTTCGACTCCGCCGCGAGCTGCAAGAGGCCGTTGAGCAGGAAGACTACGAACTCGCTGCGCGCGTACGTGACCAGATTCAAACCATGGAATCCGCATGACCCTTGACGAATTGACACGAACCACCGGTGAGTGGCTTAGCGGCGCCGGGCGCATGTCCGACGTTGTCCTTTCATCACGGATTCGGCTCGCGAGGAATCTCGCCGATTATCCGTTCCTGGCGACCGCCAATGCCACCGAGCGGACGGAAATCTACCGTTGTCTGGCTGACGGAATCGCGTCCAGTTCCGACGGCGAGGACATGTTGCTGGTTGACCTCGAGGAGACGGACCCGATCGATCGGGAAATCCTTGCCGAGCGTCATCTGATCAGCCGTCAACATGTCAACGGGGAAGGAGCCCGGGGTGTCACGATATCACCCACCGAAAGACGGGCGCTGATGATCAACGAGGAGGATCATCTGCGGATTCAAGCCTTGCGCAGCGGTCTCGAGCTCGAAGCGTTGTGGGAGGAGGTCAGCGGCATCGACGACGCGCTGGGGAGCCGTCTTGCGTTTGCCTTCGAGCGGCAATTCGGTTATCTGACCGCGTGTCCGACCAACGTTGGGACGGGTATTCGCGTGTCGGTCATGCTGCATTTGCCGGCGCTGAAGCTGACCAAGGAGATCGAACGGGTCGCCCGCGCGGCTCGGGATATGCGTTTGGCCGTTCGCGGGATTCACGGCGAAGGGACCGACGCCGTCGGGGATCTCTATCAGGTTTCCAACCAGACGACACTGGGCAAATCGGAAGAGGAAATCATCAAGGCGTTTAGTGAGTCGATCATCCCGAAGGTCGTTGAGTACGAACGGACGGCGCGCGATTCACTGGCCCGTCACAAACCGCACCAGTTGGACGACAAGATATGGCGGGCGTTTAGCATCCTTGCTAATGCACGCTGCATCAGCAGTGAGGAGACCCATGCCTTGCTGTCACCGATTCGGATGGGTATTCACATGGAGCGATTCGATGCGTTGGATCTTCCAACGCTCAACGAGTTGTTCCTCCACACCCAGCCGGCACACCTGCAGAAGCTGCACGGCAAAGCGCTTGAGGATGAGGAGCGCGACATCGTCCGCGCAAGTCACCTGCGCAGCCGCCTGGCACCGTCAGGCTGACCTCCGCCCCACCCCGCATTACTCATTCCTGGTCACCGATTACCATAAACCAAGTGCGGCGCCAGGTCTTTACAGCCCCGTGAGCAGTTCGGAAACCTGCAACCCGAGTGAGTTGCTGATCCGTGCAAGTGCCCAGATCGATGCCGCATTCTTGCCCAGCTCAACCTGGGACAGTTGAGACGTGGTCAGGTCCGTCCGGTCCGAGAGCTGGCGCAGCGTGAGGTTCTGAGAGAGCCGGTGGCTCCGAATCCGCTGACCGATGAGGCGATTGAGTTCGCCCTCATCCGTGTAGATGATGCCCATCCGCTGGCACGCTCGCTCCACCGAATTGATCAGCTCCTCCTGCTTGAAGGGTTTGGCGATATAGTCGCATGTGCCGCGGCGCATGGTCTCCGTCGCGCTGTCCAGATCGGGATAGGCCGTCATGACGATGCAGCTCATGCGATTGTCGATCTTCTTGAGCCTCTCCACGACCTCAACGCCGTCCATCGTGGGCATCCGAAGATCAATCAGCGCGATCTGGAACGACTCCTTCTCTGCGGACGTAATCGCCTCCTCCGGGTCGGTATGCGTACAAGGACTGTACCCATGATCTTCCAGAAGCAAGCCCACCGTCTTGCAGATGGATGGATCATCGTCGACAACAAGTACTTTGATGTGATGTCGTACACCCATGATTATACTTCCTCTTCTAAAGCTTCGAAGGCATCAGCACACCACCGACCTCGTCGAACAGCACCGAGGGGTGACATCCACCGATAATAGTGCACCACTGCACGGAATTCCAGCAGAAATCGAAGAATCCTTCCGATTTCCTCTGCGAGGTAAATGCTGCCCCTTGACACACTTATCCAGTGGAACTTGCCATATTAACGCAAAAGGCGCAAACCAGCGGTGCATCCAGCCCATCGCAAAGTAAGAATGATCAACAGTCCGATCTCACTTGATGCGTCCCTGCACGGACTCGTTCCCCCATTGCCACAGCGTAGAACGTCAACGGCTCTCTTCCAGCTCATCGAGTGATACTTGGAAGCGTTTGGCTGAGACCGCCGTGAGGAGCAGGACGTCGTTGCGGCCTTTGACGGCCGCGTAGAAACCCCTGTCGGTGCCGTCATCACCCAGTTGATCCGAGACCCACAGGACGTGGCTGGTGCCGTCTTCAAGTGTGACGGTCACTTCGCGGAAAGGGTTTGACAGCCCGTATGTATCAAGGTTTTGCGCCACATAGGTGACATACCGCGGCGTCCGAACATCCCTGACCTGCAACACCAGGTTCTCCACCTTCGCCGAATCAAGCGGCAGGTCCGGTTCAGGCTGGTAGGTCCAGCGGTCCTCCCGTTTCTCGAACACATGCGTTTCGTCACCGTGTCGGATCGATAGCCGCCGCACGAGGGTGTCATCGAAGTCCATCACCCGATCCGTGCGGTATTCCGCGAGGAACTGTTTGAAGAAGTCCTTCGTCACCTCGTAGATGGTGGGACGATCCGAGCGCTTCGCGTAACACTTCCCGTCATGTTCGGCCACCGAAAGCTCGAGGGTTTCCGAAGGCGGCTGAACCTCCACGGGTACGGCCGCCCTGGGCTTGTCACCTTCCTCCTCCATATCACCGACGTCTTCCGACGATTCATCGCCGGCCTCTTCGATGCGATACTCGGTGGGCGGCCGATGCGTCAAAGCGACGGTCACCGCCGGCGCGTGCAGGCCGTAGGCACTGGGTTCACCCTGCTCGGCAACGACCTGCTCGGCGCGCAATCCGCCCAGGGCATCGACCAGTCTGTTGATCTGATCTTCTCGCACGGGCGCGCTGACCGGTTCGACCATGTGCCAGGCATCGTCACTGTGTTCGAGCGTCACCTCGGTCCGGCCGCCGGTAAACTGATTTTCGGTGGACAGGGCAATCCGTTCGAAGCGGCTGGGCAGCACGTCGACGATGGTGCGGTCCCGGTAGATGTGCGGCCCCTGAATCAGCTTGGCCACGTCCGACCTGCGCACTTTCCCCACTGGCGCAAGTTCGTTGCGGCGCACGTAGACCAGCCGTTTGGTCGCCTCATCGGTGTATCCGCCGACGGTGATGCGCTCGACGCCTTCGACGCCGGGGATGGTCAGTCGAATTTCGGCTTGCGGTTCATCCAACCCGTATGATGCGAGATCCTCAGGTTCCTCGTCGATGAATACCACAGCCGTGAGGTCACCAACAGCCTTCAGGAGGTCCGACACGGCCGAACCTTCGGCGCCGCCGCCGTCGCCATCGAACGACCATCCGCCGGCTTGCTTCACAAGCGTGGCCGATCCTTCGGGCAGCGTCAGTTCAATCCGCTTGGCCGTGTTGACGTTGACCGTTGTGATGTGCATCTCCCGCCACTCGGGCATGACCGGTTTGAACTTGTCGGCGGTGGATTTCATGAGGGTCGCTACGGCTGGTTCGTCACCAATGCGCACGTAGGTTTTGGTGTCTTCGCCGATCGGCGAGCGGTCGGACAGATGCAGCTCGTAGACGGTGACCTTCTTTAACGACTCCTTCTCGATGGGCTCCTGTTCGACCTCGGAGGCTTCGGTCGCTTCCTCTCCACTTTCGGCTTCGTCTTCAGGCTCGTCCTCGGGCGGTATCGCCTCCTCGACGGTGGCGCGAACGGTCAGCGGGGCGGGTTTCAGACCGTAAGTCGCCAATCTGTCCGCATCATCATCGTGCCATTTAATGGCACGGACTCGGCTCATCGCGCGGATCATGTCATCGACCTTGGGTGTTGCCCCGGCCGTCACCGGCGATTCCATCATCCACCGGGCCCCATCTCTGGCGAAAGCGTAGGAGACGGGGTTGTCGATGTCGGAGCGATCCATGATCTCGACGCGTGTGACGTCGTCCGGCATGAAGGTCCATAGCTGCTGGTCACGGTACTCGAGGGCGTTGTCCTTGATGAGGTTGCCAAGGTCGGATTTCCCGACGCAGATATCCTCGCTGCCCGCGAGGCGCACGTAGGTTTCGCGACCGGAAGCCGGCCTGCCAACCTCGATCGTCACCGTCTCTCCCTCGGCGTCGGTCATTGTGACGGTCAGCTCGGGAGGATCGAGCCCGGCCTCGGCGGCCGTCACGGCACCCGGCTCGCCGGGTCTGTAGCTCAGCTCGTACTGAAGGCTGTCGAAGCCGCGGCTGATCTTATCCACCTCCCACTTGACGCACTTTACATCGAGCGGGGAGGTCATCCGCCAGACGTCCTCACCGGCGTCCGACGTTCCCGCAGTCTTCTCGAACACCCATTCCTCATCGCCTTTTCGCTTGCAGACGATCTTCGCCACATCCCCGAGCTTCTCTTCGAGCAGGTCGCGGGCCACGTGAGACGGTCCGCGGACGGGTGGTGGACCTATGACGGGACCGGGCAGCGGTGTGTACACCATCATCCCGTAGTAGTAGAACCCGCCCAAGACGACCAGCACAACAGCGAGAAGCAACGTAGTCTTCGTATTCATGATGTCTTACCTGCGTCGAATCCACCAGGCCACACCGCCACAAGCCAGAGCGAGCGCCGGCCACACGAAGATCGTGAGCACCTGAACCGCTTTCACCGTCGACTCGCGCCCGATCTGGAGCACGGCGGCGTCGATCGGTTTGCCGATGTTCATGAAATCGGTGTTGTCATTGAGCCAGTGCAAGGAGTTGATCAAAAGCGTGATATTTCCGGGGTTTCGCGACCGGATGGTGAAACCGCGCGAGGTCATTGCCATCTCACGGGCAAAGGCGACGTTGTCCTCGGCAAAACCGGCGCTACTGACCACCACAACCTTTGCGTCTCCCTTAGTCGCCGCTACAGCCAAATCAAACGGCCCCTCCATGTCGCCCTCGTCCCGGGTTAGCGATTCGCTAGACCGGGCGTTGTTCAAGAAATCCTGAATGTCCTTTTCGCCCCAAACGCCATCGCGCTGGGGGAGGATCACCAGCCTGGCGTGTTCGACGCTGTCCGGCGGCGGGTCGGACAGCTCGAGCGGGGCGCACATGGGGAAGGCCAATTGACGCGCTTGCGCTCCGCTGACGATGGCATGATCCGTCACGCCCAAGTCATTCATGTTGAAAAAGTCACGGCGGGCGAGCACGTACTTACCCGGGGCGATATTCATCGTCTCGATCAGCAGCGCGGACGTATCGACCTTGATTCCCCACTCGTCGGTTAGATAGTCGTTGAGTTCATACGTGGAGGGCACCGGCCCGAAAGGACCCGGGTACCAGCCCACGATGAACAGTGCCCGGCCGCTGTCACCAATGGCACTCAGAACGGCCTTTCGGTGGCTGTCAGCAAACGGCGGCTCACCCGTCGGTCGACCCATCGGGTCGCGCTGCGGCGGATTCGGCTTGAGCACGACGTAGATCGTCCGCGTCGGCTCGGGGTCGATTCCCGGCGGCGTGTCGCTGGATTTGACGTCCCATTCCTCGACGATGA
>JBARRC010000649.1:0-5144 GCA_049644045.1 Phycisphaerae bacterium | reverse complement strand
GTGCGTAGCCTGCCCGCAGTAGATTGCGGGCCATCGGCTCGCCCATGATCCCGGTCCCGATGATCCCCACGGCCAACTCGTTCATGCGTACGCTCCTCGGCTCACAGACACCGCCCACACGATGAGGCAGCGGCAGGGGTGCCCCACCCTTCGCCCCGGCACGCGTGCGTCACTATACCAACGCTCCAGGCGAAGGGTAGGGGGCAGGTCAGGAGGTCTGGACGCTGACCGAGGATTAAGTGGAAGAAGGTCTGGTGCCAATGGCGCGGCAGAAGCCGGCCACAATGTTGACTGATTGGGAGATCACGAGCATACGCAGTCATTATAATTCCCGAGACAACTCCGCCCGCGGCTCGCTGAGTAGAGACCATTCGCGCCCCTATTTCTGGGCCATCCCCACTTCCAGGTCGATGCCCAGGCCGTCGGAGATGCGGTTGATGTAGTTGAAAAAGGCGATCACCCGCGTCGCGTCGCTGATGGCCCGGTCATCGAGGCCCAGGTCGCGCAGGCGGTCGATGTCAGCCCGGGCAACGGCGGCGGGCGTTCGCGTCAGCTTGACGGCGTGATCACAAAGCGCCCGATCGACCTCCGTGAGCTTGGCCTCGGTGTAATTCGTTTTGATTTGCTTGACCCAAGCGGAATCTTTGACCTCAGCCCGGAGGTCATAGGCATGAGCCTCCGTTCAGTAATGGCAGTTGTTGGCCCTGGACACTACGACGGCCAGCATCTCCCGCTGGGCGCGTGTCAAGGCCGAGTCACCATGCATCGTCGCCCGGTAGAGCTCGATCATCGACTGAAGGGCGGGCGGGTTGTTGCTCTGGATTTTGAGAACGTTGTAGACCCGGCCGGAGCGTTTCCGTGCCTCGTCGTAGATACGGGCCAGCAGGCCCTCCGCTTCGGGCTCATCGATGATCTTGACGTAGGCCATCAGTTGCGCACCGCGACGGTCGAGTGCTTCTCGATCAAGTATGCATAAAGGGCTTCGACGTCCTCGTTGTGCATGCGGATGCAGCCCAGGGATACGCTCTGGCCGATGCTGTCCGGGTCGATCGTTCCGTGCAGGCCGTATCTTTCCTGGCCGGCCGCCTCGCCGGAAACGCCGACGAGACCGATCCATCGCTCACCGAGCGGGTTGTCAGGATCGTCCGCAGCGACGATCCGCCCGCCGCGCGGCGGGTAATACGTCGGGTTTATCAGCTTGGTGCCCACGCGCCATTCCCCGCTGGGGGTACTGCCGTCGGCCCCGAGTCCGACCCTGTAGTGCTTCACGAACGTGCTCCCAAGGTACACATCGAGCCAATAGTCCGATTTGTCAATGACTGCGTTGAAGGGGCCCTTGATGAGCTTGATCGTCTGCCCCGCGCGGATGCGGTTCTTGTCCCTGACCTGATTGATCGTCGCCAGGAGGTCCGCCGATACGTTGTTCACCTTCGCGATCTTGTCGAGTGTGTCGCCGGGCTGGATGACATATCGTTCCACAAATGGATCATTCTCGAAAACGCGGGTCGAGAAGATCGTTTCGTTACCGATGCGCGTCAACTCCGCGCGGAGCAGCGCAGTATCCGGTTCTTCGACACCGAGCTTCAACGCCTCACTGAAGTAGGTTCGGGCTGTGATGAGGTCGCTTCGCGCCAGCGCTTGTTTGCCCGCGGCGATGAGCGACTGCAAGCGCCCGGCTTGTGGCTCTGCCTCGTTCACTGGCACCGCAAGGTGCGGGCGCTCGCCCTTTTCCGAGACGCCCGGACGCGGCTCGGACTCAGGGGCAATCTCGGGCCGATTGCTCGTCAAGGCGGGCTGCGGACCCAGCACAAGCGTTCCATCCACGCCAGTGGGCGAGTCGCCGCGGTGATAAATCCACCAAAGACCAACCGCTAAGACGGCCAAACCTGGAAGAAGCAGACTTGGGCGAGTCCACCTGCGTCTCCGTCTTCGGGTATACCTAGCCACGGTATCGCCTCCGTTCGCGGGGAATCAACTTGCGCCGGCAAGCAGAGGAATGCACAGGACAGCCAATATGCCCCACTGATTCCGCAGGATAACGTGCTTCGATTTGCTGACAAGACCCGCGCCAAGAAACCCCGTGAGCATTCTGCGGGTGGCGACTCAACGAAGCGAACTCGATCACGTCGATTCCAAGCGTTTCTGACCAGAACTGGGCGGCGAACTCCGGGTGGAACGTACCCTTGCCGACCTCCACCCTCGGAATGCGCGGCACACGCTCGGGAAAACGCAGCCCGACCAGCAGTGCAAGCTCGGTCTCCGCGATCATGCGCTTTCGCAGCGCTCCGAACCTGTCCGGCTTGAACCGACACAAACACATCAGCGCCTGCCTTCAGGTATTGGCCTTCGATCGGCATTGCCATCGCCGCTGCCTTTGTCGAATACCGGGACGTAGACGTACCAGAACATCGCCAAGGCCGCCGCCGTTCCGATCGAGATGTACTGTATCGGCAAAACCCGCATGAAGTGACTTGATGGGATGCTGGGGGGCAGTCCCGCGACGGCCGGGCGTACAGCGGCCCACACGTAGCCCATCAGCGCGATGAGCACTACCGCCAGGATCGACCACAACGCCGAACGGACCGGCGCCATCCGGTGGGCGAAGTACGTGCCGAGGCCCACGGCTGCGGCGACCACGAAGCAAACCTGCCCGTGTTGAATCGAACGCGACGAGAGCCCGGCCGACAGCAACGTTATGGCTGCAAGCCCCACCCCCGTGGCAATGATTGTGTGCTTGACGCCGTCGGCTGGCGGTGTTTGCCGATCGAGCGGTACGCCAAACCATCGAGACGAAAAGCGAGGAATATCGCAGCCCGCCGGCGTGATGCTAAGCCGCGACCGTGAGGGAGCGGCATCTGCGGGTGCCGGCCCCGGATCGTCGGATTCTTTGAAACACCAGCGCATCACCAGCACCGATACAACGAGTGCGACGCACATCACAACAAGCCAGCCCACGGCTTCAAGAGCGAATTTCAGCGCAAGCCCGCGCTCAAACGATGTGGATACGTCCGCACCTTGCACCAACAGGCATTCCGCGGTACCGCCGCGAAGCGAGACCACGGCCAGCCCCAACGCGGCTGCGAACGTACCGGCGTCGGCCAATCGTCGTCCGGCGATCATGGTGGCGAGCCCGCCGACCACGCCGGCCAGCGCGGCTGCTTGTATCAGCATCATGGGGGCACCGTGCCGCCCGAGCATACTGACCGGCCCCAGCGGATCATCGGGTTCCATCGCAAACCAGCCCACCGTCAGAAAGAGCGCGGCGGCGAGCACCCAGGAACTCAAGGTGGCGGCCCTGTCCAGCAGGCTTAGTTGCGGGCGCTCAGACATGATGGTGCTTGAAGCGTGGCTCATACCGGGACCCGTTCCACCAGCTCGTGTCGGCGCAACACCCGCTGGATCCCCGCGCGGGCGTCGGCATCCAGCGGGCAGAGGGGCAGCCGAAACTCCTCGGCCAACAGCCCCGTGATCGCCATGGCCGTCTTGATCGGCAAGGGGTTGGGCCCGAAGCGGCCGATCTCCACGGCCAGATCGTAAACCTTACGATGAACCTCCAACGCACCGCCAACATTCCCTTCGAGCGCCGCTGTCACCAGCGATTTCATAAGAGATGGGCTCAGATTGGCTATCACGCTGATCACACCAACCGCACCGAGTGCCATGAAGGGCCAGGCGAGCGAATCGTCGCCGCTCAAGACGGCGATGTCACAGCGGCTTCGCAGATCGGTCATACTATCCACATGGCCGGTTGCATCTTTGATCGCGACGATGTCAGGGAAGGCTTCGCGCAGGCGGACGACCACGTCGTTGGTGATGTTGACGCCGGTGCGGGCCGGCACGTTGTAAAGCACGATCGGTAGATCGACTGATTCAGCTACCTTGGCAAAGTGGCGAAACAGGCCTTCCTGCGTGGGACGGTTGTAACACGGGGCCACGACCAGCGCAGCGTTCGCCCCGGCGGAGGCCGCCTGTTTGGTGAGGTCGACCGTCTGAGCTGTGTTGTTCGTGCCTGTCCCCGCCATCACCGGACAGCGACCGGCAGCTCGACTGACGACAGCGTGCAGCACCTTTTCACGCTCCGCCTGCGTGAGCGTCGGCGATTCACCGGTGGTACCCAAGGGGACGAGCCAATCCGTTCCGCCTTGGATCTGCCGATCGACAAGGGCATCCAGGCACGGCCAATCCACCTCGCCACTGCGAAAGGGCGTCACCAGCGCGGTCATCGACCCGCGCACGTCCACGGTTTTATTCGAGTGTTCCATCACGTCAGCAAGCGTTTCATTTCACGAACCGCCTTGCGCATCCCGACGAAGATCGCTCGCGAAACGATCGAATGACCGATGTTGAACTCGGAAAAGCCGGGTAGGCTTGCGATGGGGGCGATATTGCGGTACGTCAGCCCGTGCCCGCCGTGAACATCAAGACCACGGCCACGGCCTACATCGATCCCCTTTCTAAGATCCAAAAGAGCACCGTCTCGTTCCTCCGGGGTCTTCGCGTGTGCATACGCGCCGGTCCAGAGCTCGACCGCGTGAAAGCCGACATCGGCGGAAACCTCAATCTGCTCGATGATCGGCTCGATGAAAGCGCTCAAAACAATCCCCGCCTCGCGCAGCCGATCGACAGCTTTCGCCACGCGCGTTCGATGGCGCACGACGTCGAGGCCACCCTCCGTCGTCAGTTCCTCGCGTCGCTCGGGCACCAGCGTACACTGATCCGGTCGAAGATCGGCGGCGATGTCGACGATTTCTTCCGCAACCGACATCTCCATGTTCAGCTTGACCGCCACCGTCTCGCGGAGTAGACGCGCATCGCGGTCGTTGATGTGCCGCCGGTCCTCTCGGAGGTGGAAGGTGATCCCATCCGCCCCACCAAGCTCGGCTTCGACGGCGGCCCAAATGGGGTCCGGTTCGTCCGTGCGCCGGGCCTGACGGACGGTAGCTACGTGGTCGATGTTGACGCCTAATTGTGCCATGATGTAGGTATTGTCGATTGTTGATTGTCGATTGTCAATTGCCGCTTGTTGTTCGTAGGTTCGTAAGCTCCGATCAGTACCGCGACCAAAGCAGAACCGCGACCGTGAGGGAGCGGCATGGTGGAAGGATGAAGGATAAAGGATGAAGACGGAGGGATGAATGCCCCTC
>JBARRC010000648.1:0-2246 GCA_049644045.1 Phycisphaerae bacterium | reverse complement strand
ACAGACATTTGCGACCTGTCCGCCGCGGGAAGCTGAACAACTGACCGATGACGAGAAACTAACCTTCATCGAATGGATCGATCTCGGCGCGCACTGGGATGGTATCCCCGGAGCGGATGAATTTTCCGCAGGGGCGGGCAGCGGCGTTGGGGGTGGGGGTGGACAATGATGCGCGCCTGTGTGGCCTCGAGCCTCATCTCTATAGCGGTCGGACCGGTTCTGGGTGTCGAGCCGACGCTGCCGACGTTTACAGATGTGACCGAGCAGGCCGGTATTCGTTTCAAGCATAGCTACGGCGACCACAATCTCAGCAACATCGTCGAGGGGACCGGGCCGGGCTGTGCCTTCTTCGATTACGACGGCGATGGGTATCTCGACATCTACTTGCTAAATGCGTGTTGGCTGCGGCAGGTCAACGACAATTTCGGCCGGGATCTGCGAGGCAAGTTGGCCAACGCGCTCTACCGCAACAACGGCGACGGCACATTCAGCGATGTAACGAGCAAGGCCGGCGTGGGGGATCGCGGCTATGGCGTGGGGGTTTCTGCGGCCGACTTCGATAGCGACGGCGACCTGGACCTGTATGTTTTGAATTACGGTCCCAACGTGTTTTACCGCAACAACGGGGATGGCACGTTTACCGACATTTCCTCCCAGTCTGGACTTGACGATCCCTATTGGAGTCTGTCAGCCCCCTGGCTGGACTATGACAACGATGGTGACCTGGACGTGTATGTGGCCAACTACCTGGAGTATGACGCGGGGAAGTTTCGTGACTTCTACCCGGCGGCTGGATACCCCGGCCCGTTGAGCTACAGGGCACAACCGGACCGACTTTTTCGCAACAACGGTGACGGTACGTTCACTGAGGTCACGAAAGAGGCCGGGTTGTATTTCCCCGACGGTCGGGCCATGAGTGCCGTGGCTACCGACCTCAACGACGACGGCTACCTGGACCTGTACGTGACCAACGACGCCACGCCCAATTCGTTTTTCGTCAACATCGGCAAGGGTACCTTCAGAAACGAAACCCTGGAGTGGGGGTTGGCCTTCGGAGAAGGGGGGCAGGGTGCTTCGTCGATGGGTCCGGTGATCGGTGACGTGGATCGCAACGGCCTGTTGGATGTGTACATCCCAGATATGGGGTATGGCTGCTTGCTCATCAACAAGGGCAAATGGTTCATCGACGTGACCGCGCCGAGCAATCTGGCTGTCATTTGCGGCCAGTACACCGGATGGGGCGGGGGGCTATTAGACTACGATAACGATGGTTACCTTGACGTCTTCGTGGCCAACGGTAATCCGCACCATGAATACTCCGAGGAAGACGTCCTGGCGCGCAACGACGGGAATGGAAAGTTCATCGATGTAGCCGTTCAGTCAGGGCCTTACTTCAGGGAGAAGTACGTCGGTCGGGGCGCCGCCTTCGCCGACTACGACAACGACGGCGACATCGACATGCTGGTTATGAATCTTAACGGCCCGGCCAAGTTGCTCCGCAACGACGGTGGGAACAAAAGTAACTGGCTCATCATCGCCCCCAAGCTGGCGCGTACCGGACTGGAGGCCGTCGGCGCCCGCGTCACTGTCAGCGTGGGTAAGATGCGCATGGTGCAGGAAGCGATCGCGGTGACCGGTTATCTTTCGCAGAGCGACCCTCGGGCCCATTTTGGACTGGGGGAGGCGACCAGGGCCGATCGGGTTGAGATTCGTTGGCCGGGAGGCCGGACAACGACCCTGGAGAATGTCAAGGCCAATCAGATCCTCAATGTCATTCAAGGCGCCGGATGATTTGAGTGGTCTAACAATATAATGGGTGTGGCACGGGTTTTTAGCCCGTGTGTCACCGGTTAGAAACCGGTGCCCCATACTTTGTTAGAGTTCGTTAGGGAGGGCGGGGTTTCATGCCAAGAGGTGTCTGTAGTGCTGCGATGGCGGTCGTTGCCGTGGGTGGGTGGCATGGCCAAGCGCAGCGCCGCCATGAGTTTGGCATCGTTCTTGACGGCGTCCGACATGCCGGCGCCCGTCTCCGACGGGCTTGGGCACGCCACCCCCAACCCATCCGTCAGATCAGCGGTCACGGAGCATTAGGGCGTGTCTGTAGTACCGCGATGGCGATTGTCGCCGTGGCAAGCATAGCGGCAGCGTCCGACCCGGGCGTGGATGATCGGCACCCGGTGTACGTCGGCGCTAAGGTGTGTTCGCAGTGCCACGCGGGTAAGGCAGCCGGGCATCAGTTCAGCCTG
>JBARRC010000647.1:0-3092 GCA_049644045.1 Phycisphaerae bacterium | reverse complement strand
CCTTGCGGATGACCGAGAACGCCGTCAACGAGTCGCCTTGAAGGTTGTTTCGTGCGCAGTCGGGCAAGCCCGGCTGGCAACGGACCAACTCCGACAGGAGTTGCGAGTCCGTCAGCAAATCACCGACTATCGGCACGTCATTCAGACTTACGATATACATGCCGGGGACCATGAGGGTTGCCCGCTGATCCTGATGGCCATGGAGTACGCGGAGCTTGGGAGTCTTCGCAGATGGTTGATAGAGAACCGCCACGACCAGACAAGACGGCACACGCAGGGCGTCAAGTTCTTCAAGCAGGCATGCTTGGGCGTCCAGGCAATTCATGGGGCGGGGTTGGTTCATCTGGATCTCAAGCCGGAGAATCTTCTGCTGTGCCGGGGGAAGGATGGCCGACCCGTAGCAAAGGTGTCGGACCTCGCCATCTCACGCAGTGTGGAGCACCTCTCTCTGAATCCGGCGTCGGTCACGCGGGCTGGATTGGGTACACCCGAGTATATGAGCCCGGAGCAGTTCATGGCGCCAAGGCCCAAGGATGTTCGCTTCCCGAGCGACATTTATTCTCTCGGTGTGGTCTTGTTCGAGATCCTCGATGGCGACCCGCCATTCCACGGTAGCCCGCAAGAACTCCGCGAAAGGCACCTTACCGTGAATCCGCCACGGCTCAGCAGCGTGGACGCTTCGTTGGCCGACGCGGTAGCTCGCTGCCTGGCTAAGAAACCGGACGACCGCTTCCGCGATGTTCAACAGATGCTAAGCACGCTCGCTGAAGAGATCCCCCCGCCCCCGTTGGAGGAGTCTACCTCAAGTCCAACGCAGGTAGAGCCTGTCGCTATCTGCCCAGTCTGCGGCAAAAGGAGCGCGCCAGCTGGGACGTTTCGGTGCACGCTGTGTGGCCAGGACAACCTCTGTGTGTCGCATTTCTCGGAAGAGAAAGGCGTTTGCGAGAAGTGCAGCGCCGAAGCTCCGCCAAGCGAGCTGCCGACGATCATGCGAAGGCTCGGATTCAACGGCAATTGCAGCGTCAATGCTAGATTCAGAGATGGGAGAACGCCGCTTCATGCCGCGGCAGGCAACGGCGACTCAGATGCTGTGCGTGTCCTGCTTGCCGCCGAGGCGGATGTCAATGTTTCCGACGACTGCGGCGTGGCGCCCCTACATGTGGCAGCCGAGGAAGGTCAGAAGCACGTCGCGGAGATCCTGCTGTCGCATGGCGCCAACGTTGATGCTGTGTGCTCACCGAAACAATGGAGCGTCAGCGGATGGACTTCGCTTCATCACGCCTGCAACAGAAGGGATGAAGAACTCGTGCAGTTGCTTCTGGATGCCCACGCAGACGTTACTCTGAGAGACTGCCATCTACAGACGCCGTTTCACATTGCAGTGGCTAGTGGTCACATGGACATCATTAAAGCGCTTCTCCAGGCGAGGGCGGATGTGAACGCTCTGAACATTACGGATACGCCTATGATTCATACGCCGATCAGCTGCGGCAACACCGCGCTGGTACAGCTGCTGATTCAACACGGTGCAGATTGCAGGGCATTTCGTGACCGCAACAGCGGTTACACCCTTCTTCATGTTGCAGCTGAAGCGGGCCACAGAGATGTCGTAGCACTGCTCCTGCAAAATGGGACAGACGTAAACGCGGTGGCAAGCGACGGTTTGACTCCTTTTGCCCTCGCGTATGACAACAAGCACCAGCAAGTTGCCGATCTGATCTACGCGTTTGGCGGCGACAGAACCCCCGACACAGCTCATGCGATAAAGGTCGCGTCGCAGGGGGCGCATGAAGGGACTGCGCTCCCATGAACGTTATCATTGTACAATGCGGAATCCGCGGCTTATCTGTCCCGCCGCCAACCGATGAGAAACAGGATCGCGAACATGGCATCACGTGAGGAACTGCTTCGAGCCCTTGAGGACCGCTTTATTCTCGGCGAAATCTCGGAGCAGGCATACAAGGAGTTGAAGGTATCCGTGCTTGCGCGAGGAGAAGGCGGCTCTGGGGCCTACCTTACGGATCCAACGGAATACTCCGTGCCTCCGGTGCATCTTGATCTACCGGCGGGCAAGATCTTTCAAGACCGGTTTGTCTTGGTGGAGAGACTTGGCGCGGGTGGATTCGGCGCCGTGTACCTTGCGGAGGACCGAGAGCGGGGCCAGAAGGTCGCGTTGAAAGTGGCTTGCTGCGCGCCCGCACAATCGCGGCTAGCGACGGAACAGCTTCGCCAGGAGTTGCGAGTCCGCGATCAAATCACCGACTATGGGCACGTGATCCAGACCTACGATATACATCCCGCGGATCACGAGGGTTGGCCATTGATCTTGATGGCCGTGGAGCACGCGGAGCTTGGGAGTCTTCGCAAATGGCTGATGCAGAACCGCCACGACGAGGCGAGACGGCGCACGCAGGGCGTCGAGTTCTTCAAGCAGGCATGTTTGGGCGTCCAGGCAATTCATGGGGCGGGGCTGGTTCATCTGGATCTCAAGCCGGAGAATCTTTTGCTGTGCCAGGGAAAGGACGACCAACCGGTAGTCAAGGTGTCTGACCTTGCCATCTCACGCAGCGTGGAGCACTTCTCTCTGAATCCGGCGTCGGTCACGCGGGCAGGATTGGGTACACCCGAGTATATGAGCCCGGAGCAGTTCATGGCGCCAAGGCCCAAGGATGTTCGCTTCCCGAGTGACATTTATTCTCTCGGGGTGGTGTTGTTCGAAATCCTCGATGGCGACCCGCCATTCCACGGTACACCGCAAGAACTCCGTGAAAGGCACGTTTCCGCCGAGCCGCCGCAGCTAAGCGACGTGGATGATTCGTTGGCTAATGCGGTAATCCGCTGCCTGGCCAAGAAACCGGACGACCGCTTCCGTGATGTGCAGCAGATGCTAAGCACCCTGGCTGAAGGCATCCCCCCGCTGCCGCCGTTGGAGGGGTGTACCTCAGCTTACACGTTCGTGGGGCTCGTTGCTATCTGTCCGGTCTGTGGCAAAACGTATCACATCAGCCGTCTGCAATGCAAGACAGGGCCGGAAAATGTTAAAATAGGCAACGTGCGCTGGCTCGCATGTGCGTCTATATCACACGCACATG
>JBARRC010000646.1:0-3701 GCA_049644045.1 Phycisphaerae bacterium | reverse complement strand
CTCGCACTCAGTGCGTCCAAAGAATCGTCGATGACTATCAGCAGATTCTGTTTCTTGTGTACGACGATCAAGGCCGGGTTGTCCTCGAAAAAGAGTACTGGCTCGACCGGTATTGGCCCCAGTTGATCCGCCGCGTCATCTTTCGCGACGCCGATGGCGTCGTCACCATGCAATCCGCCTTGGACGATTACAAAGCGTACAGCCACGGTGGTCCGCTGCTTCCCTACACAATGACCGCCGACTGGCCTGAGTCAGACACCCAACTGCGCTTCCACGTGAGAAAGTGGACGCTGGTGGAGACCGTCGGGCCGGAAAGCATACAGTTTGCCACGCCGCGCGAATGCGAATGACGAATGACGAATGATGAATAGCGAATAGCGAATTAAGGCGCGTCAATCTGCAATCTGCAATCGCCGGACGCCCTGGTGCGCGCTCGATCCGGGGACGGCAATGTTCATCGAGTCTGCCCGATAACTTCAGGTTGAAGGCGGCGATTCCGATGTTTCTTTCGGACGTACGTCTTGGTTGCGGTTGGCGATCGCGGATTGCGGATTGGTCGCGCACGAAGCAAAAACCACCAATCCGCAATCCGCAATCCGCAATCGACAATCGGAAGGATTTTCTCGTCGAGGTGCGTGGATAATGTATTCCAACCATTTCGGACTTCGCTGCCGTCCTTTCGAGGATTGGGTCGACACGCAGTTCTTCTATGCCACCGCCGATTGCGAGGAAACGCTGGCGGCGATGGAATACGAATCGCAGCACGGTAGAGGTATCTCCCTCCTGCTGGGCGAGGCCGGCACCGGCAAAACTCTGTTGATCCGTACGCTGTTGCACCGGTTGGACACTTCGGACCATGTGGCCGTTCTCGCCTGGCTGCCTGGTGAGCAGGTGGATCTCGTCCGCGAAACCGCCAAGGGTTTCGGAGTTTCCCTGCCACCTTCGCATCACAACGCTCGCTGCGTGGCCCGGCTTCGGCGTCACCTGACGTATACCCGCAAGGCGAACCACCGTTCCGTCCTTATTATCGACCAGGCGGAGAACCTGACGCCCGAGGCCATGACCCAGCTCGCCGCGCTTACCGACCTGCAGCACGACGGCGAAAGACTCCTGAACATTGCGCTCGTGGGACAGCCCCACGTTCGTTCCGTGCTGGACGATCCGCAATTCGCACAGATTTCCCAACAACTCTACGGCGAGCATATCCTACGCCCGCTCACACTGCCGGAAGCAGAAAGATACGTGCAACACCGTCTGCGAATCGCCGGGGCCGGCGATGTGAGCCTCTTCGACCAGGAAGCGGTAGCGTTGATTCACGAAGCATCGAACGGAATCCCTCGCTTGATTAATCATATGTGCGATGCAGCCATGCTGGCTGCTTGCAGCGCCGGGGAGTCGCGCATCAACTCCGATATCGCCGCCGAAGTGGCACGAAAGGGCGGTTCAGAAGAACGCTGTGCCAACGCGAGCGAACTCGGTGTCACCACCGCCGAGCAGGTGGCCATCGGGCTGCCGTATGAAGCTTCGTCGCACGTCCCCGCCGACCACGCGGTGACGGGGTCGACGCGCGCAAACCAGCCAAGCACTGCGGTTGTCGAGGAGAGAGTAGACGACTGGTATCGCTCCGATGGCCGGAAACAAGACGCCGTGGTCGCGCTGCCTGAACCGACGTTAGCCCGTGGGGAGATGCTGCTTGAGCGATTGGAGCGGGTGTTGGCGCGGGCGGACCGGATGAACGCGACCTCCGAAGCCTCGCTCGCCCAATTCACCGCGGTGGAAAAACATCTCACCGCCCTCACCGACGGCGCCGAACGGCTCATTGGGAGCCTCGCGGAAACGGTCGAGAAGACGAACGAATCCGTGGACGGTCTTCAGCGGCGTCTGGATGACGCCCTCGGTCAGGCCGAGACAAGGACCCAGACCATCGAAGCACAGTTGTCGTTGGCGTCCGACCTGTCGACCGACGCTGAAGACCAGGCACGCTGCATAGAAGTTGCCTGCGGGCACGCCGATCAAGTTGAATCCGGCCTCACATCGTTCGCCGAACAGCTCGCGGACAGGGCCGACGAAGTCCAGAAGCGAATGACCCTTCTGTTGACCGGCCTTCAAACCAGCGAGGAGGTACAAAGTAAGCTCGATGGCACGCTCCAACAGGCTTCCTCCACTACGGCTACGGTCGAAGAGAAAGTCAATGCCCTCCGTACCGCGCTCGACGAGACAAAGACCGAGGCCGAACGATTCCAAAAGAAGTTCACCGATGTCACGCTCGTCGATTGCCAACAGAAGCTGCAGGAACAGCTCGAAGCCCATCTCCGTACGCAGCAGGAAACGATGGACGCCACCGTCACCGCGCACCGTGCCAGGCTACAGGAGCTGATCGACGAGTCTGCATCGCAGATGCGGGCCTTCGATCACGCGATCGCCGCCGGCCGGCAGAAGATCGACGAAACGCTCGCCGATGCCGAGTGCTCCCGGACAGAATTGTGCGATGCGATACGCCACGAGTCTGACCAACTCACCCAGCAGGTTGAAATCCTTGAACGGCGTCAAGGCAGCATGGCGTCGCCGGTTAGCGCGATCTCGGACGAACTCGAAGCCGCAGGCACAAAGGTGAGAGACCTGACGGGCACGGTGCGCAACGTGGAGTCGTCCGTCGAGCAGCTCACCCAACGAGCGTCTGCGGCGGAGATGAGCCTGTCACCTGTCGTCCAGCAAGCTGAGAAGCTGTTGCCCGACATGTCAGGCGTCTGTGGTCAGGTAGAGGCGTTGCAGCGAAGTGTCTCCACGACGCTTCTCGATATCGGCGGCGCCTGTGAACGCGCCGGCGCGGTACGCGATCAAGCGGTCCAGTGCGAACAGATCGTTGTCCGGTTGGCCTCCGGGAGGGCGGAAGGTGAAAAGACCGCGAAGCAACTCGAAGAAGTCGTCGCCTCTGCCCGGCAACCGCTTCAGGACATGCAGCGCACGGTGGTGGATGCCACCGAGAAGAGCGGGCGTCTCGGTTCTCAGAACGCATCGGCCGCCAAAGTGCTTGAGCGTCTTTCCGAGGCTAATGTGACAGGACAAACCCTCATTGAGCAGGCCGGGGAGTCGACGCGCGCGGCGGAAGAGATGGCCGAGACCGTGAAGGAGCAGATCACCCAACTGACGTCGCTCCGGTCCGCATGTGAAAACGGTACGGAAGAGCTCGGAGAGCTGGTCACCTCTGCCAATCAGCTTCACGAGGCCATGCAGGGAACCGTCGCCCACGCCGACGAGAAGAGCGGCCAGCTCGATTCTCGAAACGCATCGGCCGCCAAAGTGCTTGAGCAGCTTTCCGAGACCAACGTGGCAGGACAAACCCTCATCGAGCAGGCCGGGGAGTCGACGCGCGCGGCGGAAGAGGCGGCCGAGACCGTGAAGGAGCAGCTCACCCAACTGACGTCGCTCCGGTCCGCATGTGAAGACGATACGGAAGAGCTCAGAGAGCTGGTCACCTCTGCCAATCAGCTTCACGAGGCCATGCAGGGGGCCGTCGCTCATACCGACGAGAAGATCGGGCAGCTCGATTCGCACAACGCCGCAGCCATCAACGTGTTAAGGAATCTTGCCGAGGCAAATGCAGAGGGGCACACCATCATCGAACGGGTCAACGAGTCGACACAGTCGGTCGAGCAAGCGGCTGATAACGCAAGCGAGCGGGTCGATCGACTGGTGCAGGA
>JBARRC010000645.1:0-4474 GCA_049644045.1 Phycisphaerae bacterium | reverse complement strand
ACCAGCCGTGGCAAGCGTATCAGGTGCTCTTGAGTGCGTACGAGTATGGCGTGATGGACAAGCTTCTTTTCGGAAGCGGGTTTCCCGTCGCGGCCGCATCGTACTGCATCGAGGCGCTTTACAGCATCAACCACCTCGTACATGGTACGAGTCTGCCTACCATCCCCCGCGAGCATCTCCGCGGGATTGTCGAACGCGACGCGCTGTCGCTGCTTGGGATCGCCGGCCCGCAGCGCGAGCAGATTCTTCAGCCGACACCCGATATCCACGACGAAGAGCGGGAGGAGGAATTCTAACGCACCGGGAATCACCCCTACTGAAGCCGTTTCGGTCCGGCGGCGCGGACCTCGTCGGGGCAGCCGGAGGCGAAGAGCTTGAAGTTCTCGATGTACCTTGCAGCCATGGCGTCGTATTTGCGCCAGTAGTCGTCCTTGTTGCCCCAGGAGCTCTCGGGCACGAGCACGTCGGGCGGCACGTCGGGACACGTCGTCGGCACCTCGAATCCGAAGAGCTTGTCCTTGCGGTACTCGACATCGCTCAGCTTCCCCTCGAGGGCGGCGTTGAGCAAAGCGCGTGTGTGGTGGATGCTGATCCGCTTGCCGATGCCGAACTTGCCGCCGGTCCAGCCGGTGTTGACCAGCCAGCACCGCGCACCATACCTTGCCATCTTCTCCTTAAGCAGGTTGGCGTACTTGAACGGGTGGTGCACCATGAACGGTGCCCCGAAGCAGGCACTAAAGGTGATCTCCGGCTCGATCCCCAATCCGACCTCGGTGCCGGCGATCTTTGAGGTATAACCGCTGATGAAGTGATACATGGACTGCTCAGGGTTTAGCCGGGCGATCGGCGGCAGGACGCCCTGGGCGTCGCAGGTCAGGAAGATCACGTTCTCGGGGTGCGTGCGGGCCATTCGCTCGGGCACCACGTTGGGGATGAACTCCAGGGGATACGAAGCCCGTGTGTTCTCGGTTAGCATGTCGTCGTCCAGGTCGATCCGCCGCGAGGTCGGGTCGTAGACGACGTTTTCCAGGATGGTGCCGAACCGGCGGGTGCAGGCGTAGATCTGAGGCTCGTGCTCCGCTGACAGGCGGATGACCTTCGCATAGCAGCCGCCTTCGAAGTTGAAGACCCCGTCGCCGCTCCAGCCGTGCTCGTCGTCGCCGATCAGCGCCCGCTTAGGATCGGCTGACAGCGTGGTCTTACCGGTGCCGCTGAGCCCGAAGAACAATGCCACGTCGCCGTCATGTCCGACGTTGGCTGAGCAGTGCATGGCCAGCACGCCCTCGCGGGGTAACAGGAAATTCAAGATGGTGAAGATGGTCTTTTTGATCTCACCGCCGTAGCTCGAGTCAGCCACGATGGCCAGGCGCTCGGCGAAATGAATCAGCATTGCGGTTTCGCTGCGCGTTCCGTCCACCCGGGGGTCGACCTTGAACTTGGGCGAAGCGATGAGCGTGAACTCCGGCACGTGTTTCTTGTATTCACCCTGGTTGTCGATGGAGATGAACATGTTGCGGGCGAGGAGGCTCTGCCAGGCCGTGTCGGTGATAATGCGGATCGGCATACGATACTGCGGGTCGGCCCCAACATAGCAGTCCTGCACGAACAGCTCCTCGCCCTGGAGGAAAGCCTGCAAGCGGGCCAGTACCCCGTTGAACTTCTCGGTGCTGAACGGGCGGTTGTATTCGCCCCAGGCGATTTCGTTTTCGGTGGAGTGCTCGCGCACGATGAACTTGTCCGCGGCCGCCCGGGCGGTGTGCTTGCCCGTGCTGACCAGGAACGGCCCACCGTGTGCCATATGACCTTCGCCGCGGAAGATGGCCTCTTCATACAAAGCCGGCGTGGGCAGGTTCCAGAACACCTGGTCGAGGTGGACCAGGCCGTGGTTCTTCAGTTTGTAGTCGCTGGCCAGATCGCCCGCCTGTTTGACCGCTGGTGTATCGAATTCGAGATATTTTGTCATGTCCAGTCCCTTACGAGTTTGCGATCACCGATGTACAGCTCGTTCGGCGAGTTCAAATCCAGAGCCCACTTCATCCGCTCGATGCCCTCGGTGATGTCTTTGATCGAGCCGCAGGTGGAGAGCCGCAGATAGCCTTCCAAACCGAACTCGACGCCCGGTACGGTGACGACCCGCACCTTCTCCACCAGGAAATCGGCAAGCTTGGTTGAGTCTTTCCTGTAGACGCTGAAATCCGCAAAGCAGTAGAACGCCCCGTCCGGTTTGGTCACCTTGATCCCGTCGAACGAATTGAGCTGTTCGATCATCACGTTGCGGTTGTTCTCCAGTGTCAACCGCAGGCTTTCCACGTTGGACTGCACACCGTTGATAGCCCCGACGGCTGCGTGCTGCAACAACGCCGACGGACCCGAGGTCTGGTGGCCTTGGATGTTAGTCATCACCTCGATGAGCTTTTTGTTGGCCACCGCCCAGCCGATCCTAAACCCCGTCATCGCATACTGCTTGGACACGCCGTTGACCACCACGAGTTTGGAGTTCTCGCTCGTGTCTTTGGCGTAGTCGTAGCAGTTGATCGGCCTTCTTCCGTCGAAGATGAGCCGATGGTAGATGTCGTCCATGATCAGATAGAGCCCGCGCTTCTCGCAGAACTCCACGATCTCGGCGATGAACTGCTCGGAGTACATCGCCCCGGTCGGGTTGTTCGGGCTGTTGATGATGACGGCCTTGGTGTAGGTGGTGACCACCTGCTCGATGTCCTGGAAGCGGGGGTAGAAGGTACCGTCCTCCGGCAGGACCGGCACGGGAATGGCACCACAGAGCTTGACCATCTCCGGATAGCTGACCCAGTACGGTGCGGGGAAGATGACCTCGTCCTGGGGGTTGAGGATGGCCTGCAGACAACACATGATGGCCTGCTTGGCTCCGCCGGATGCCATCACGTTCTCGGGCTCGACCTTGCGGTGGTAGAACTCGTCGGTGTAACGGATGATCGCTTGTTTAAGCGCGGGGATGCCGTCCGCCGGTGTGTAGCGGATCTCCCCGGAGTTGAGCAGGGCCGCGGCGCTGATTAGAGCATCGATCGGCGATTTACTTTTGGGCTCCCCGCCGCCCAGATGGATCACCGGCTCGCCTTTGTCCCTCAGGATCGCGGCGATCTCGTTGAGCTTCAATGTGGCCGACTCACCGATCGACCTTGCAATCAGGCTTATGCTCATCGCTTTCCCTTTGACAACAGGTCTTGAACGGACAGGCATCGCCTTGCTCGCAGGGCGACGCCGACCTCGCTGGAAAAAGAGCGAGGGGACACATCCTCGCCACTCACACGACCATCGGTGAGAGGACGCATCCCCAGAAGGTAGCAAGAAGCATACCATCGAGCGGGCAGACAGGCCAGAGGACTCGCGATATTCTCGACGTTGGACGCCCGGACGGCGAGGAATGTCCGGAACCGATCAGGCCGGTGGCGAGCAGGACAGTGGGGTCGGCCTTCGAGGTAGAGGTCGCGAATGGGAGCGAAAAGGGGATAAGGATAACGCAAGAACAAACGAGCATGGGGCCTACCCCTTCTCGTGCTCGTTATTTCAAGTCAAACAACCGGTTATCATCAGCCTGGCCGAACCAGCCGACGTTGAACCGCTTCGGATCACTGGCGTAAAGGCCGCTGGACCAGGTGAAGGTGCAAGTTTGACTGTCGACGTGGCCGTCGCACCACGCGACGTTCGTTTGTCTGCGATGACGAAAGTGGATCGAGGGATCGGCTCGGAACGTTGGAAACTGTGGGTGAAACCGCGGCTCGGCGAAGCTGTATTCAATGAGTCGCCTGCCGGCGAAGGCGCTGTCCGTGAACATGATCGTCTCCACCGGGTGTTGAACCCAGGCGACAACCGCGCCTGCGCGATCGTTCGTAACGACATATTCACCCGATGGGTACTGCTTAAGTTGCATGCCGATGAATGCGTTGTTGTAGCCGTAACCGCCGTTGCCGCGCTCGAAGCCGCCACTTTCAGCCGCTACCTCGTCCGCCGGAAACGCCGGGCACTGGCGGATCACCCCGTCCGGTCCCAGATACGGGACCAACGGTCCCCGTGTCGAATCAAAGGGTTGGCTCGGATTATCGCGGATACCGTGCCAACGGTGGAGGTTTTTCAGGAAATCGGAAGCGCCGGGACAGTAAACCCCGTTGTGATCCTCAGCGTAGTATCGGTTTGCAATCGCGATTTGGCGAATGTTGGACTGGCATACGATGCCTTTGGCCTGCGCTCGCGCTGCCGAGAGCCCTGGAAGTAGCATAGACAGCAAGAAGGCTATGATCCCTATGACGGTGAGAACCTCGATTAGGGTAAAGCCACTCCCTGCGGGCTTTGTATGGAGCCTTTGCACGATTAGCTTCCCACTGATGCAAAAACCCTAAGTGCGTGTTTGAAAAGCGTGGACAACCCTTTCGATGGGTGCCACGGGCGGCTTGCCCGCCCGTGTCTTGCCTACCTCAAGCAGCACACTGGCAGCAAGCTG
>JBARRC010000644.1:0-6961 GCA_049644045.1 Phycisphaerae bacterium | reverse complement strand
ACGTTTCATGCGTGAATTATAGTCGTTTTCGCCTCGCGATTCAACGAAGACAGCGATCAACTCGCGCTGGATTCTCCGCCAAGCCGGCACCAAAACTGCGCCAGCTTAAGTCAACAGCATTGCCCCCTGACCCAGCCTATCAGCGGAACAACAGCCAGGCTCAGCCGGGGCGTGGGGCGTAGCCCCGGTTGAGGACAGCCTTACCGGACGCAAATCCGCTAACCTGCTCACGCGAGGGCAGTCGAGCAGCCGCGCGGCTGGCGAACAGCCGCGCGATGGTTGAAGATCGTCCATAAGGTGGCCGATGTTCAGCCACCTAGGCCGGGAAACACGGCGTGCAAGCTGGATGTCACGGCGGCGTTCACTTGACCTGCGCAGGGGTTCGATGGCGTCCAAAATCGCCGGATTGGCACACAGCGGTCACCGTGCGATAATCATGTACCGATCAGCCCTGAGAACGGCTCTTTGGGGCTTCCGAGAGGGAGAATACGAGGGAGAATACTCTCTGAGAACCGCGATTCTGAGCGAATAGAAGCCGACGAGAGGCGCTTACAAAACCGCTGCTCTGCCGACTGAGCTACGGTGGCAACCCTTGATTTTTGGCCATTATGGCCGATTTTGGCCACCCTGACCAGCCCCTGCCCAAACGACGACACCTGCTACGACACCCGGCCTCGGTTTCCAAACCTCTCCGATAGAATGGATCAAAGGAGGAGAGGATGGCAAATCCCTGTCGCTCGGCTGGAGACGCTTCGGTCAACCAGATCAGCGTCTCGATGCTCTCAAGCTGGCAAAAGAAGAACCGTCGATCCTTGCGCTCTTCCGGGTCGCGCCAGTGTTCCAGTAGCCGCTTAGTGATCCCGGTGACGCCCATGTACCCGGCCTCGCGCCAGGCTTGGACACGCGGGCGAATCTGATTGACCAGCGGAAGCTCGACAAAGACGCCGGGATCGTCGAACGCCTTGGAGCCGGGCGTCGCCACGACATACCCCGCCGGCCTGCGCCCGTCCTTGCGCTCGAACATCCGCACTTCCCGGTCGTAGCTCCAATACGTCGTCGGCTCCTCGTACGGGGAGTTGATGATGAGCTGGTCGATCTGGAATCTACGCATTAGACGTTCCTGACGCTCCACGCACGCGGTCCATCGTAACTGAAACCGACATAGCATGTGACGCGGCGATTCTCGTCGCGTCCCTTGACGTGCTGCGAGTGGCCAGGGACGAAAAACGCCCGAATGCCTCCGGGAAGCTCGATATGGCCTTTCTCGGGCTTGTCTAGACTGATGATCGTGCCATTTACATGCTCAAGCTTCTCCGTGCGGCTAAAGAACTTGTTTACTGGATCCCAGTCTCCGAGCTCACCTTGATGAATCAGGCGTTGAATACCATCGCCCGGGCCTAGCCACTCAAAGCTCCGCGTACGGTTGCGCAAGTAGCCAGATTTCTCTCGGCACCGCACAAGAGCACGATCCGCGTTAGCCTCCGCGAGCGCAAGCCCGTCCAACGCTTGGAGCATGTTCACGACGTAGAGGTAGTATGTTGACTCGAGAGAGTCAGCGTTAGCGTTCCAGTACCCAATCTGCTCCAGGACACGTTCCAATGAGTACGGTGTCGACAGCCGTCGAATGGCCTGCATCCATAGCCGGAGATTCCTGGCGTCACCGGGCTCCTCGGACATGTTCTGATCCAGGAGGGTGACAATACGCTCGATCTCGCGTTGGGACAATCTGTCCCAGTCGCGCTCTCGCCGCGCCAAGTAAGTCCATACAATCTGGCGCCGAATAGGCGGTGCAAAAACCGTCTTCCGATCGAGCAGATTCTGAAAGCTCTGAATCGCCTTGTCGTGTTTACCGTATACTTTGTCCAGGTCTCCTCGGCAGCGCTCTTCGTACTCACTGGGCGCCTCGCCTTGTCGCAACGCGCGTACTTGGGCGAGTAGATCCTCCGCAGTCTGAATCGCTTCGCGAAGCCACGCGGGTCCAGATTCGTTTGTTACGGTGCGGACAAGTTCGGCGTTTGCGCCGGCGTAGTCGAGGACTCGGACGATGAGCTGAGTCTCACTAATAAAGCCATGTTCATCGTCGGGTGCCAGCTCGCGGGCTCGCTCGAAGCTGGTCGCCGCCTTCTCAGCAAGCTTGACGACTTCTTCGATGCCTATCTTCCTATCCATCGCAGCGTAGGCCTTCGCCCGCAATATCATGCCCTTCATGTGGTGCAACACATGGTCGTTGGGCGACAACTTGAGTCCCGTCGCCACTGCCTGAAGGGCGCCATGATGATCGCGACGACGATAGCTTTGGAACCGGCCAAGGTGCGCCCAGAGGTGCGCGTCTTCCGGGAACCACTCTGTAAGATACTCCAGCACACCGAGCCTACCCTGGTCATCCGGAATATCCTCGATGATTCGGGCGAACATTGCGCTTGCGGAACGCTCAGTACCGAGATCGTCACGACTATCGCGCAGTACAAAAACGCGCCGAACCAGGTCCATTGCCTCGCTCGAGACAACCGGTGCCGTGCCGTGGCAAAACTCTATGAACTCTTTCGCGCGGGCCGAGAGAAGCTGGCTCCAATTTCGCGGGTCTCCGCCTGCGGGCGTCAGCAGGTACTCAAGGCAGTACTTTGCGATGAGCTGGTGCGCAGGGCGCCAGAAGTTCTTCGAGGCCTCTTTCAACAGGCAGAGGCCGGATTCCAGTAACACCCTGCGAAGATCAAGTGGTCGGTTCGCTGGCATACCCAGGATAGCGCAGAACATCTGCGCCGGGATCGCGCGTTGGCCATACATGTACGCGAGCGACAGGCGCAGCAGGATGTTCCTTTGTAGCTGGTTGAGCGGTTGCAGATGAGACGCGACATAAGCTGGGAGCGCCACGAACTGATCCTCAAACGCAACAAGTCCAAGAAAGAACGGTGTCAGCTCGCCCTTCTCGGCGCTGTCTAGCACACCCTGCAATTGGCGGCCGCGGTGTGGGGCGGCACGTTTCAGATAGTGCACAAAGGTGGCCGCTTCGTCCGGCTCCAAGTCCTCTCGAAGAAACACAGTACGTTCTCGCGACTTTTTTGGGGTGGTAAGTCGGCGGAGGACGCAAAGGATGACCGCCGGGACGTGGCGAGCGCGAATGAGCTCAAACAGTCTGTCTCCTTGGGCCTCTGATATGCGGCTACCCTCAATCACGATAGCGACTGGTAAGCCCGTAATCGTGGCTAGGGTGGCAAGACGCTCGACGGTTTCATCGGGAACGCAGCGTTGAAGCACCACACAGGGGTACTTTCGGTGCAGATTCCAAAGCACACGGCGCGCTAGCGTCGTTCCTCCCGCGCCGGGCGCATGATATAGATTTACTCGCGCAGAGGTGCGGCTTTTCAGATGATCGTGTACAATCTTCTCGAGCCTAGCGCCGATCTTCCGATCGACGTCGACGCGCAGGCCTAGATCGTGCCAGGTAATCTCCATCCCACGCAGGAAATCGCGCTCGGGCACGCGCCCGTTCGGCGATCGCAGTCCAATGGCAAGATGCACCAATTCGAAGTCCTCGCGGAATCGCGCGTGGTCTTCCGGGCTTAGTTCTCCGTCGTCGAAACTGATAGGTGCACCCGAACTCGACGGGACTCGGACTTTGGCGTCTGCAGACGGCACAGCTCCTAGGCTTGTCAAGCCGTGACAGAACTGGTGAATTGGAAGCTGAAAAATGCTCGCGCCGTAGTCATGCAGGAACGAGCGAAGCTCAGCCGGATCGTTCGGACTTGCCAGCACCAATTCGACAGTAGATCCGAGGACCGACGCAGCGGCCTGGAAGACTACTTCGAGGTGACGGACCAGTGTCGGGTCGTCCCAGAGGGCAAGCAAGACGAACGGGCGATCCGCGCCTCGACGCGCAACTTCCCTGAATTGCTGCTGCAGGTCGTCACCGTAACTCTTCAGCCAGTCAATGAACTTGGCGGGCGCGGCCAGGGACTCCCGCCCACTCTGTCCACGCGCAAGATACCAGAAAGTACTCTGCGTGAGCTGCATTTCTGGAGTCTGTCCTTTCGTCACGACATGGACCGGTCGGCGCTCGTCGAGCGCTGGTCGGCAGGCCGCTAGAAGGCCAGACACGTCGGTGTCCCTGTCAAAATCGACGACGAGCGCCCAGTCTACTGCACCGAGGTTGCGAAGACTCTTATGCTTCTCCGGATCCAGCCGCGGAACAGCAAGGATGTAGTAGTACGATGGCTCGAATCCATGTAGGGCGTCGACGAGCGTGTCCCACGCTTCATCTCCGGTTCGAAGGTCCTGTGGTGGTGGGGACGTATCTTGAAACCAGGCGTGTACAGACCTTTGCTCGATGCTATCGGCAATTGCGTTCTGCGAACCTCGGCGCACGTAAATGCGGGACTTCTCAAGCATATGGGTGAAATCACGGATGGGGACGCACGGGCCGCGCGAGCGATCCAGTGGTATAGTCAGGAGTCCGAAGTCCTTATTGTCATAGGTCACGGGCTCATATGAGAACACGGGATGAGGAAACACGATTCCGTCGCATTTCGCCTGTAGGTCAGCGTCGTCTGGATGCACCTGAACTCCATGGAGTATGGGCTGTCCTCCCGGCCTCTTCTCGACACCGAGGACAATATGCGAGGCGTGCTCTCGCGGTGTGTTGAACATCGCAATGATGTCTTTTACAAATGCCGCTCGCTTCTGGTTCTGCTCCTTGTTATCCTTACCTGTGAAGTCATACTGAGCGCGTTTGAAATCAAGCGAGTTACCCTCTGCGCGCTCTAGCAGTTCCTTGAATGTCCTTGAGTCCATGACTTGACTCCGTTTATCACACGGTCTGTGGGCCTGTCCGCAGCTCAACAATCTTCAAGCTCTCGATGCCCCGGTCGTCGATGATCTTGACCGCCACGCGCTTGTGGTCGCCCGGCTCGAACGGCAGTGACACCGTTCCACGATAGGCTTCGATCAACTCCTCGTCAATCTCCGCCTTGAGGTTCTTCGCCAGGCGGGACCAGCCGTCCTTTGCCCCGGCCATCGGGAAGAACACCTGCGACGGGTACAGGCTGCGACCATCGTAGTCGGTATCCAGCATCCACATGGCGATCTTGGTGGTGTCGCCGGACTCGATCTTGCCGTCGATCGGGTTGTAGTAGTCGAAGCCTTGGATAGTGACTTGTGAATAGTGGATAGTGTGGAGCGGGCAGTCAACGACGTAGCGATTTGACCAGCGCTGTCAGCAATTTCCCGACTTCCGCGCAATCGTTCAATACGCAGGTTGGTCGGCCAATCCCGGGCGTGCAGCCCGCACTGGGCCGGCTGGAACCACGGATGGCGACAAGGCCCGGACAGTGGGGTCAAGAACGCGGTTTCGGCCTTGTATCAAAGGGTTTTCTGCCCTAGGCCAGCGATTTATCGCTGGGAACGTGGTGTTTGCGAACGATCCCAGTCCCGTGGGGACGGATGAATGCCGCTTGTCGGTTCAATCGTCCCTACGGGACTGAGATCTCGTCCGGCAACGTCATCCCAGCGATGAATCGCTGGGCTATTCTCACTTGCCCCTATGGGGCACCTTTGCCAATGCGGGTAATAGCAAGCGCTGGCGTTCGGGGCTCGGATCTGGGACACCCAATCTCGCGATGTCCGAATACGCCGGTCGACGCGGGGACGACACTGACGCGTCACTCATGACAACTTACATGAGCAGCATACCCCGCATTATTGTCACCGCCTTGCCCCCGATCCGAACGGCGTATACTTCCTCCCCCTGCGGCTGGACCAGGGCGTGCAGCAGTCCCACTCGTCCGCCGGCCTTCCCCTGGACGCACGTGAGCCCCGCAATCCCGTCGTGCACCTCGACGAGGCCGTACTTGACCAGGCAGGCCGCCAGCGGACCGTGGACGCTGCCGGTCACGGGGTCTTCGTCGACGCCGGCCGTCGGAGCGAAAAAACGCGACTGCACGTTGATCGATGGCGTAAGCGTGTTGACCGTCGCCAAACACAATCCACGCAGTCCCTCACGATCAAGCAGCTTTCCAAGTTGCGTGAAATCGGGCCGGGTCTCATTGAGCGCCTGGAAGTCTCTCACAAACACCAACACGTCGCGATCCTGCGTCTTCATCGTCGCCAGCGACGAATCAAAAGCGTCGACCGGCAAGTTGAGAACCGATGCAAGTTCGGATTTTACCAGTCGTTGCGGCGTTAGCGTCGGGTCGATCATATCGACCCAGATCATCCTGCCGGTTGCGCTTCCAGGGATACGCTCGAGGAACGCGGTCAGCGTCCCGGATTTTGTCTCGATTCTGACCGTTGCGCTGTCGGCTTCGTCCTCAAGCCGCAAGCGGCCCGACTCCACCAGCGCGTGCATCCCCGCCACCGTCGCGTGACCGCACATGTCCACTTCCGTTGTCGGCGTGAACCAGCGGAATCGCGCTGACAGATCGGGAGTAGCGTTCGTATCCGGCGTTTCGTCGGCATCCTGTGCTGCCGGTGTCAGGACAAACGTCGTCTCACTCAGATTAAACTCGGCTGCGATGGACTGCATTTGCCGGTCATCGAGTCCGTCCGCGTCAAGAACCACCGCGGCCGGGTTGCCTGTAAACGGCTCACTCGCAAAAGCGTCGATGACGTAATATGACCTTTCCATGTTGAGTCGATCCCAAGGTGGTACCGCGTTTTCCAGGTATCGCGACCACGACCATCCCGCAGGTTACGTGGTGCGGAGGACCGGGCCATTCTCATGCTATCATGTTCCGACATGTGTGAGTATCCCCGCCGCGCGGCGCGGCCCTCTGTGGGTGTGTGACAGTTTAGGCGGCCTTTGCTTAGGGGAGGCCTCGGGGCTCCCGGCCCTGGGTGGCATGGGCAAGGGCCGCCGTCTAAGGAGACGTTGGACCAGGCAAAGCGTGTTCGAGGCGGTTCTTGCCCGTGCGCGGGGCGATACTGCTGTCCACACGGGCGAGCTCCGTTTTCGCGCCTTCGCACGAAC
>JBARRC010000643.1:0-1882 GCA_049644045.1 Phycisphaerae bacterium | reverse complement strand
GTCCCGGAGGGACAAGTGAGAATAGCCCAGCGATTTATCGCTGGGAACGTAGTGTTTGCGAACGATCCCGGTCCCGTAGGGACGGATGAATGCCGCTTGTCGGTTCAATCGTCCCTACGGGACTGCGATCTTGTCCGGCACCGTCATCCCAGCGATGAATCGCTGGGCTATTCTCACTTGCCCCTACGGGGCACCTTTGCAAATACGGGTAATAGCAAGGCTAAAGCCTGCGGCTCACCAGAGGCGGTCATCCGACTTTAACCCGCGGGGTTAGTTGTTCAACGAACGCCTCGATCTGTGTTTTCGCCTGTTCGTCCGAGTAGCATCGAAGGTCGTTCAAGTCACCGGCAATCGTGATTGACGGTACGCCAAACCGCTTGTAAAGTCGTTGGGGCATCGCGTACCGGCAATTGGTGTTGCTCGGGCAAGTTTTGGAATCGTGGAAGACGATCCCATCCACACCGAATGTGTCGATCATCTCCCGAAGATACTCTTCCTTATACGGGTCGGACCGCACGATGAACAGCTCAGTATAGGCCCTGGCCATCGATCTGAACGGATCGTCCCCATCGAGGGCCGTGAATATCCATGAGTTCGCGTAGGTGCTGGCTACCACACAGGCCCGCAATTCCAAAAACAGCGTGGCCAGGTCGCGCAGGCGCCCCCAGATCGGCATACCTTCCCAATACAACCGGAGTTGCTCGCCTTCTACCGCCGCGACGCTCTCAGCAATGCGAGCCTTAAGCTCCGGCAGCAACTCATGATAATAGTCGATCGCCACTTGGGTTCCGCGCATCACCACGGCCGGGGCCATGTGGATCGTGCTGTCGAAGAAAGTCAGCGGCGAGGGTCTGGCAGCCGCCGTTTCGAGCACCTCCTTCCACAGGTCGGAGCACTCCCGGGACAACCGCACGGCCTCGCGAAGCCGGTCGACGTCGAATTTGTCGCCGCCGGCCTCTTCAAGCGGGCCGACCAACGCCTCGATTTGACCGGCAATGCCCGCTACGTGCACGTCTGTCACCTCTCCGACACCCCGGTAACACTCGATGCCGACCACCGGTCGGGACCATCGCTGCCCATACCAGGAAAACCAGTCCAGCACCTCGCGGCACTGGTTGGTGTTGTAGACCAGCACATCGGGCTTGGGGATGGTCGTAATGCCCTCATAGGCATCGGAAAGCGGTGTGCGATTTTGCAGGAAAGCGCCGATGTCGCTGGTCAGGTAGGAGCAGATATCCGGCGAGTACCCGACGGCGTTGGCAGCCGGGATTGTATCGGTGGCCATGCGGGTGGCACCGAGCATGGCCCCGTGGTTTTCCGGGAAGTAGACCAGGAAACCCATCGCCCGCAGCAGCTCCGCCGGCCCGACGCTCGTGCACCAGGCCACTTTCGGATTTCCTTCCTTCGCGGCGCGATCCAGCTCATAAAAATGGTCGGCCATGAGCTTTCGCATGGTCTTGGCCGCTGCTATTTTTTTGATCTCGGTCTTCTTCGCCTCAGCCACCATTGAACCTCCAACCATACGCCGAAACACCAAGTTGTAACTTACCAGAGATTAATGGGCGTGTGAAACCCGCGCTACGCGGCTGTTGCGTCACTCCCAGGTCGAGGCCACGAAGATGCCGGATGTGGACAACCGAACAGGGTTGTGAGATACTGCAGCCCACCGGTGGTCCGGGTGGAGTCGTTCATCGTGGGCGGGTGGGATCCGGTCCTTCGTCCCGGCACGCCGGGACTCAGGACTGACTTCACAACGGAGTACAAGCAGGAAGGACGGCTAATAAGCATGAGCATTCTCGTCGACAGCGAAACCAGGGTTATCTGCCAGGGAATCACGGGCAAGGCCGGGGCGTTTCATACAACCGGTTGCCTGGAGTACGGT
>JBARRC010000642.1:0-4161 GCA_049644045.1 Phycisphaerae bacterium | reverse complement strand
CTAGTGTGTGGGACCGACTTTCCGGTCGGTCAAAATCAGCCCCAACCGGGTGGAGAATGACATGGTTGTGACGGCCCTGTTACCATGGTTCCCGATACTCCTGGGCGTTGGCGTGGGCGGGCGGTTGCTGGGACGTACGCGAGGCCTGGCCTTGGGCGCTTTGTGCGCGCTGTTCTGGGTGGTGCTGGTGCAAACGTCGGCCGGGGCGGCCATCTGGGGCGATCCATGGAGTGTGGCGACGATCGTGTCCGGCGCGGTGGCCATCGCCGCTATGGGACGCTGGTCGGGGGAAATGCCGGATGCGCTGGGCGGGGGAGATCCGCGCGGGTCGAAACGCGCGGTTTGTCACGTCGATTCACCCGGCGTCTGTGATTCAGCATTGAATACCGGCGGCGCCGAGACGGCGGCGTTGCAGCAGCTATCGGCGGCAATTGACCAGTTTGACGACTGGTTGGACACACACCGTAACGAGAGTGACCCCTGGCCTAAGTTCGACGAATTCATCCGGTCGGTGATGTACCAGTGCTGCAAGGCCACCCACGTCAAGACCTACCGTCTGCTCAGTGAGGGCGAGGAACTTGCACCGTTGAGAGAGCCCGATCCGCTCGTGGAAGTGGAACGGCTTTCGGCACGACGTGGCATCGTGGGGCATGTGGTTACCACCGGCCGCTCTTATCTTGCAGGTGATAGAACGCAGGGCGAGTTCGTAGAAAAACTTGCCGAGGGATCGTCTGACCGGGGTGCGAGAAGGGATTCTCGCACCAGCATGTGCACCAGCACGTGCACCAGCACATACTCGGCGATCGCCTGGTGCTTTGCGATCCGGCAGGGGACCCGCCGGCTCGGTGCGGTGATTGTTGGTCAGCTCGACATCCCACCGGAACACGGCAAACCGTTACTGCGCGCGGTCGAGCAACTCATCAATCAGTTCTGGAGCACGCTTGTCGAGGTGATCCGCAGCCGGTCCGCGATTGAGGATGACCCGGTGTCAGGGCTTTGCGGTCGTGCGGCGTTCTTCCCCGCCGCGGAGTGGTCGTTGCACGAGTCATACGCCCACGGTGAGCCCGTCGCCGTGGCTGTGATTGCACTGGAGGGTCTTCGGGAGCTGAACGACACCGGTCGCTGGGAGGTGGCGGACGAGCTGGTCCGTGAGGTGGCCGGTTTGCTTCGCCGCAAGGTGCGGATGGATGACTGCCTGGGCCGGTTCGATGGCTCCCGGTTCATCCTTTTGTTAAGACGAGTAGACTCGGAGTTGGCTTCACTGATCGTCACGCAGATCATGTCGCGTGCGGCCGCGGTTTGCGGGGACGAAGCGAGGTGGCGTACGACGCTGGCCGTTCGGTGCGGGGTCGTCGGGAGTGGGACGGAGCAGCCGGATCTGCGGACACTGCTTTCGCGGGCGCTGGTTCAGGTTCGTCGGGCGCGGCTGGAGGATACAGCCATCGCAAGCGATCTTGGTTCTGTGTCAACTGCGTGTGGGACCGACAGACCGTGTGGAACCGAGGTGTGTGGGACCGACAGACCGTGTGGAACCGAGGTGTGTGGAACCGACAGACCGTGTGGAACCGAGGTGTGTGAGACCGAGGTGTGTGGGAATGAGGTGTGTGGGACTGAGGTGTGTGGGACCGACTTTCCAGTCGGTCAGTGTTCGGATCCTCCGCGGATCTCCGCCGGTTCGTCGAGTGGAACACTGACCAGAGCAGAACCGCGACCATAAGGGAGCGGCACCATGAAAATCGAACAACAACAGGTGGGCACCGTCGACGTGTTTACGCCGGTCGGCGCACTGGTGGACCAGGATGCAGAGAGCTTTTCGAAGCTTCTGCTCGAACGTGTTCAATCGCCCAACCCGCGCGTGGTCGTTTCGCTGCATGAGGTCTCCTATATGGACAGTGTCGCCGTCGAGGGCCTGTTGGACGCGACGGATGAACTCGCGGAGCGGGCCGCGAGCCTCAAGCTGGTTAGTGTGCCACCAACCTGTCGCGAAATCTTCGAGCTGACCGGCGTCTCGGGACGGTTTAGCTTCTTTGGGGACGTCCAGGATGCCGTCAAAAGCTTCCTCTAAAACAAGGATGAAGGATGAAATCCGAACCGCGACCGTAAGGGAGCGGCTGGTGGAAGGATGAAGGATGAGTAGGAGTGACCCAAGGTTTCCAGCCTTCACCATTCCGCCTTCACCATTCCGCCTTCATCCTTGGCGGTTGCGATGTTGAATCTGACGATCGAGAATGTGGTTCGACTGGGCGAGCAGCTTGTTCGAGACGGGCTGGTCACGCCGGAGCAGCTTGCCGAAGCGCTGGCACGGCAGCAGGCGGAAGGTGGGCGCATCGGTGGTGCGCTCGTCGACATCGGGGCCATCTCCTCGGCTACCCTGGTCCAGGCGTTGTCGCGGCGACTCGACGTGAAGGGGTGTGTGCTTCGGCACGGGCTGATCGATCCAAAGGTGGCCAAGTGCGTCCCCAAGGAGGAGGCGGAGCGCCTACGGGCGCTGCCGCTGTTTCGGGTGCGCAACGAGCTGACAGTGGCAATGGTGGAGCCGCAGTCTCTACCCGTGCAGGATCGTCTGCGTGCGCTGACGGGCTGCATCGTCCGTCCCGTGCTCGCGCTCGAGGAGAACCTCGCGGAATACCAGCGCAAGTACCTGGCCGCGGAGGTCAGCGTCGACTCGTTCCTTGCGTCCATCGAGGAGAGCGACGTATTAATCGCCGAGACGGAGGCGATCGACGAGGGTCCGGTGACCGACCTGGACAAGATGGTCGAGGGCAGTCCGGTCATCAACCTCATCAACCTGGCCGTCCTGACCGCGCTTCGCGCCGGTGCAAGCGACATTCATATCGAGCCCGATCGCGACGGGACCCACATTCGCTACCGGATCGACGGTCAGCTCCGGGAGATGCTCAAGCCGCCCAGGGGCCTGCATGCCGCCATTGTGTCACGCGTGAAGGTCATCGGACGGATGGATATCGCGGAGAAACGGCTGCCCCAGGAAGGGCGCGTGCACATCGTGGCCGACGGCCGAGAGGTCGATCTGCGCGTCTCGACCATGCCTACCATACTCGGTGAGAAGGTCGTTCTTCGCATTCTCGACAAGGCGAATCTCAGTTTCGAGCTCGAATCGCTGGGGGTGCGTGGTCAGGACCGGCTCGCGATCGAAGCGATGATCCGCAGTCCCTACGGCCTGCTGTTGGTCACGGGTCCGACCGGCAGCGGCAAGACGACGACACTGTATTCGGCCCTGGATCTGTTGCGCAGCGAGGCCATAAACCTCGTCACCATTGAAGACCCGGTCGAGTACCAGCTCCCGCTGATCAACCAGATCCAGGTGAACGAACGGATTGGTCTAACGTTTCTGCGGGTGCTGCGGTCGGTGCTGCGCCAGGACCCGGACGTGGTCATGATAGGTGAGATCCGAGATGAGGATGCGGCCCGCGTGGCGATCCAGGCGGCCCTGACGGGGCACCTCGTGCTGTCGACCCTACACACCAACGACTGTCCGGGTGGCGTGATGCGACTGCTCGACATGAACATCGAACCCTACCTGCTTTCGGCCTCGGTGCTCGGGTTCGTCGCGCAGCGACTGGCCCGAACCGTTTGCCCGTCGTGCAGGACGTCCTACTATCCCCCGCCGGAATTGCTTGCAAACGTTGGATGGGAGAACCGCACGAACGAGCTGTTCCAGAAGGGGGAAGGCTGCCGTGAGTGCGCCAACACGGGTTTTCGAGGCCGGATCGGAATCTTCGAGATTATGCTGCTGGATGCGGAACTGAAGCGAATGATCCATCGGGGAACGTCGGAAACGGAGATGCGGGTTTACCTCGCCCAGACCGGATGGCGCACCCTACGTCAGAAGGCCCTGGACCTGGTGGAACGCGGAGAGTCCACGCTGGAAGAAGTCCTCCGTGTCACGCGATCGGAAGCGTTGGATGTGGGCGATCCGACAGGTGCGGGAGCTGAGCCACCGCTATGATCCTTACCTATGAAGCCATTGACACCGACGGACGCCGGACGAGCGACACCGTCGAGGCTGCCGACGCCCGACAGGCGGTCGATCAGCTCCGGCGTCACGGGCTTTACGTCACGCAGATCGGCGAGCAAACGGGCCGCGGCGTTCACGGCGCGCGAACATCCGCATCTTCGAGCCGCGGGCTTCAGCCCGCGCGG
>JBARRC010000641.1:0-2993 GCA_049644045.1 Phycisphaerae bacterium | reverse complement strand
ACAAATCCGGCGTCGGGCAAAGCCCGACCTACTCCCTACACCGTGGATCGGGCGCCTGTTGCCCCCTGTGCTGATCATCGCCGTGGGATTGGTGACCTACGTTAACAGCTTCGCGGGTGTCTTCCTCTTTGATGACCGACTTCACATCCTCGGGACGAGGCGTCTCGAAACGCTCTGGCCGCTGTGGGAAGCGTTGGCTCGGAGACGACCCGTCGTGGACTACTCTCTGGCGGTCAATTACGTGATCGGTGGTGAAAGCGTCTGGAGCTACCACGCCGTCAACCTGGCCATCCATATCCTGGCGGGGCTGACGTTGTACGGCATCGTTCGCCGGACGCTGCTGCGGGAAGTACGTGTTGCTTCGCGTTTGCCGCTCCCTGACGGTCGCGGTTCGGGTCGGGCATCGACATGGTTGGCTTTGGTTGTCGCCCTGATCTGGGTGGTTCACCCCCTGCAAACCCAGGCTGTCACCTACCTCATCCAACGCGCCGAATCGCTCATGGGCCTGTTCTACCTTCTGACGCTTTACTGCGTGATTCGGGGCGTGGATTCGCCCCGTCGGGTGTGGTGGTATCTGGCAGCGGTGGTCTCATGCGCGTTGGGAATGGGAAGCAAGGCCGTGATGGTCACCGCACCCGTGGTGGTGCTTCTCTATGACCGGGTGTTCGTTTCAAAGTCTGTTGGAGAGATTCTCCGCCGTCGTTGGGGTTTGTATCTGGGTCTGGCCGCAAGCTGGAGCGTACTGTGGGCATGCGGGATTACCCAGGCCGTGCTGAACCCTTCAGTCAAAACGACGAACATCGGTTTCGGTTTCAAGGGCATTACGCCGCTGGAGTATATGCTGACTCAGTGCGGCGTTCTGGCACAGTACCTGAAGCTGTCACTTTGGCCGCATCCGTTGTGTTTGGACTATTATTGGCCGGTGGCGCGGACGGCGGATGAAATCGTACCCTTTGCGATTCCGATCCTCGTACTCGTAAGTGTCATCCTGTGGGCTCTTTTCAACAAACCCGCGCTCGGCTTTGTCGGAGCGTGCTTCTTTTTGATTCTGGCGCCTACCTCGAGCTTCATTCCAATCAAAGATCCGCTCTTTGAACATCGGATGTATCTTTCGCTGGCTGCGGTGACCGTAATCGTCGTGATTGGTGCGGACTTCGTCTTGCGATACCTGACCACCCGCCTGTCGCTGAGCGAACCGATCCGGCGCGTTATGGCCGCCGGGTTGGTGGTGTTGGTTGTAGGGTCGTTGGGGTACGGGACAATCCGGCGGAACGAGATGTATCACAGCGAGGTGTCGATGTGGCGGGACGTGCTCAGCAAACGTCCGGGCAGCCCTCGCGCCGCCGAGAACCTGGGTACCGCCCTACTCGCGGCTGGAGAGATGGAAGAGGCCATAAAGGAGCTACAAAACGCGGTGCGGATTAATCCCTATTCCTTCCGCGTGCACAACGGTCTGGGCTTTGCGCTGGTCGCGCAGGGCAGGCTTGACGAGGCCATCGAGTCGTTCCGTGAAGCGGTGCGGCTTAAGCCCACCTTCATCAGGGCACACCTCAACCTCGGCAGCGCGTTGACCGAAATGGGACGGATCGACGAAGCTGCCGACCACTTTCGCGCGGTCTTGTGGGCCCATCCGAACTCCACGGAGGCGCACTACAGTCTTGGCAACGCCCTGTTCTCGCAGGGGCATATCGAACAGGCCATCGAGGAGTACCGTAAGGTCCTTCAGAACGAGCCCGGTCATGACAAGGCCTGGGGTAATTTAGGCACCGCACTGCTCAACACGCGGCGGGTCGATGAGGCTGTTAGAGCCTTCCACGAGGCCTTGCGGGCAAACCCGGATTCTGAGAGCGCGCATAACGGCCTCGGCATCGCGCTGGCTACAAAGGGCAAGCTGGAAGAGGCCATCGGCGCATTTCGCCAGGCCTTGTCGGCCAACCCCCGCTTCGCTGATGCCCACTACAACCTCGCAAACTGTCTGGACATAAAAGGTGAAACAGACGGTGCCATTCGCCACTACAAAGCCGCGCTGAGTATTAGGCCATTCGAACCCCAATACCATTTCGATCTGGCCCTCGCGCTCGAAAAGCAAGGCCATATCAGCGAAGCGATCGAAGAATATCAGCACACGTTGCGCATCAGGCCGGACCACGCTGGCGCGCGCAAGGCGCTCGAAGCCGCGCTGGCTAAACAGGAGCATTCGGTGCCGGATTAGCTGATTCCGGATTATTCATCATGGTACATCGGACGATGCATAATGTAGCGTCACCCCTTGTGGGTAACGAAACTGGGCGCCGTGTATTTCGGTGCCGGTTTCTGCCGATCCTGTTGGTCCTCTCGGGACTGATCGTCTATCTCAACAGCTTCGCCGGCGTGTTCATCTTTGACGACACCGTACACATCCTCGAGAGCGAACGTATCCGCCACCTTTGGCCGCCGTGGGACCTCCTAGCTCGCCGGCGACCGACGCTGGAGCTTTCGCTGGCCGTCAATTATGCGATCGGCGGACTCGGTGTCTGGGGCTACCACGCGTTCAACCTGGCTGTTCACGTCCTTGCGGGGCTGACGTTGTTCGGGATCGCTCGCCGCACATTGATGCATGAGAGGTGCCGAGATCGCCTTGGCCAGGCGTCACACTGGCTGGCGTTAACCATCGCGCTGATCTGGCTCGTTCACCCCCTGCAGACTCAGAGCGTGACCTACATCATCCAGCGCAGCGAGTCATTGATGGGACTCTTCTACCTCTTAACGCTGTACTGCGTGATTCGCGGTGCCGAGTCACCGCTCCGGTACCGGTGGTATTTGGCTGCCGTTATTGCGTGCGCGTTGGGGATGGGCAGCAAGGCCGTGATGGTCACGGCACCGCTGGTTGTGCTGCTCTACGACCGGGTATTCCTCTCCCCCTCGTTTTCCGAAGCGTTTCGGAAACGTTGGGGTCTCTATAGCGGGCTGGCAGCGAACTGGGGGATTCTCGCGGCGTGCGGCGTCGTGCAGGG
>JBARRC010000640.1:0-3770 GCA_049644045.1 Phycisphaerae bacterium | reverse complement strand
GCGTATGGTTCCGACCTGGTGCGGACTACGATCTCGGGTGCGCCTCGTCGTAGACGGCCTTGAGGCGCGGCGTTGTCAAGTGCGTGTAGACCTGTGTCGTGGAGAGCGACTGATGGCCCAGTAGTTCTTGCACGCTGCGCAGGTCCGCCCCGCTGTTGAGCATGTGCGTTGCGAAACTGTGGCGCAGGGTATGCGGGCTGATGGAGGGGTCGAGCCCGGCTTCGGCAAGGTATTTGTCCATCTTGCGGCGGACACTTCGGGTGCTGAGGCGCTGTCCGTGCTTGTTCACGAACAGGGCGTTTTGATCGAAGGCAGCCGAGCGGGCATCGCCCCGCCGCAACTCCAGGTATTTCCTGATGGCGGCGATCGCAGTGGGACCGATAGGGGCGGTGCGCTGCTTCTTACCCTTGCCCCGCACCCGAATAGTCTGCCCTTCAAAATCCACATCCGCAAAGTCCAGATCGACCAGCTCGCTGACGCGTACACCGGTCGAGAACAGCACTTCAAGCATCGCCCGGTCCCGCGCGCCCAGCAGCGTATTGTCGTCCGGCGTGGCCAGCAGCTTGGTGATTTGTTCGACCTCCAGGAACTTCGGCAGTCGCTTGTCCTGCTTCGGAGTCCGGATAGACGCTAGTGGGTGTGCCTGAACGTAGCTGCGACGCAAACAGAACTTGTAGAAGCTGCGCAGCGTAGCGAGCTTACGCGCGATGGTCGATTTTGAATAATTCAGGGTCCCGAGAAAGGCCAGGAACGATTTGACCTGCTCCGGGGTCACCTCGCGGAGCTTCTGTCCAGCTTCCGTCTCGGACAGAACTGCGGTGCCCGTCGTTCCGGAGACGATCGGTTGACCCGAAGCAGCCACCCGCACCCCTGCCACTGGAGCCTGGGACGCGAAGCTCTGCCCTCCGCTCGCAGCAGCCTTGTCGCCCGCTAAAAACGCGCAAAATTGCGTCAAGTCAGCGGAATAGCACTTGGCCGTGTGCGGCGAGAAGTGTCGCTCGAACTTCAGGTATTTGAGAAACTCGTCAATCAATGGATTCTCTATCATGATCGCTCGTTACACATCGGCGAAACCAACCACGTCTACCTGAATCATAGTCCAGAACCAGGAGGCGGTCATCGCCTGCGGTTTCCCGAACTACATCGCGATCTGATCGAGCTCCGTCTCTAATCTTCGGCCCATCTGGTAGCTGAGCACGGCCGCATCGAACCAGACAAAGCGACTCGCCTGGTCCGCAGCGAGCGTAGCAAAAGCGTCGATGACCTCGGGTTCGTGCCCAGCTTGATATCGGAACACGAATCGTTCCTCACCCTTGACCAGCGACAGTTGCCGAATTACACCCATGGTCTCCTTACCTCTTGCGGTCTACGCCCGCGACCACCGGTTCTGGCGGACCGCTCAATAACGCTCGAATCGTGGCGTGACAGCAGTAACGAATAAAGTGCTGCTGGCTAACCACGTGCTTACGCCATCCGTAGGGGGTGTCGTCTGACCCGCGGTGTTTTGCGAACTCCCGAATCTCCGTGACGACGGACCCATGGGACGCATCAAAGACCCGCTCCGTTTGGGCCAGCAGTCGCCGCGGGGACGCGGACGCGCCGGATGCGGCAAGCACGGCTTGGCGAGAGAGAGCCACCGGATCGAGCGCGCCGCCACCTGGCCCAGGCCTCGCTCCGTACAGTTGAGCGGAGATTCCGATGCTCGGCGGATCGTATGGGTCATATTCCGTCACCGCGAAAACGAGAATCGCGTCCGCACCGAGCAAGCCGACAAGCTCGAGTGCGTGCGTCGGCGACTCCACCCCGTTAAGCCCCTGAACCGCTAATACACCCAGCACGCGACTGACGGGAATCACGGAAATACCGTCAGCGTAGCTAAGCTCGCTCGCCATCAAGTCTGCGAAACGGTCCCGGTCGAAGTCCGCCGACCCGCTCAGGTTCAAGGCCGGGGCCACCGCAACCGCCAGGGGCCCGAGCATCGGGTTCGCAATGGAAACCGGATCAATCCGCTTTCCACCGTGGCACCCGACAAGAAGCGCCGCGCCCACTAACAACCCTGTCACGCTCCATCCCCACCACCAAACGCACAGAGACTTCATCGTCTATTCCGCAAAGACCCTTTCGTCTGAAACGCCCGTTTTCCGAACATCCTATAAGCCGTTCTCGACAGACACCGTCTTGGCAGCCGTTTCGTTGCGAGCCTCAGGACGATCGACACCGCGCGTCAGCGTGTTCTCGTTCGTGCTCCCGGCCGGGTGCCCCATTGGGAGCAAAGACCAGATGTCTTCGTGGCCAGAGCGATTGCTTGTGAAAAAGATGCGCCCGTCCGGCGAGAACACCGGTGCAAAATTGGCCGTATAGCCATCGGTAAGGCGGACACTCCCCCGACCATCTGCGTTCATCATCCAAATGTCGACGCGTCCAGCCGCTGCCGGTAACACAGCGCCCTCCAACTCTGAGGGAGGGGCGGAGGTGCCGGAAAACGCAACGCGCCGTCCATCCGGACTCCAGGTCGGTAAGATCATCGCCTGCGTGGAGCTTGCCGCCAGCTCCGTCGGGTAGCGCGGCTCGCCGTCGACCAATGTCACCGTCCAGATGCTGAACCAACGGCTGCCGCGCTCGCGCGCTCGTTGAAACAGAATCGTGTCACCAATCGGGGACCACTCGGGAAACAAACCGTAACCGATGAAGCGCTTTGACGAACCGGCCGCTGCGTCGGTGATCCAGAGTTCCCACTGTCCGCCCTCCGAGGGCATGCTGCAAAAGACCAGTTTCGAACCGTCGGAAGACCAGCTCGAATGGACCTCATCGCCCATCCCGTGCGTGACCTGGACAGGCGAACCACCATCGACGCTTATGGTCCAAATGTCCCAGTTGCCGCTACGGTCGCTCGCGAATGCCACGCGTGTACCGTCCGGACTGAACACCGGTTGAATGTCGGATGCGGGATCGCTCGTCAATTGCGTCACCGCCACACCACTCACCGACTTCATATATAGGTCTGGCCGGACGCTGTGACGGGTGGAAACGAACACCATCCGTTCGCCCGTAGCGTCAATATCCGGATCATAATCGCCGCCGACTTCGGCGAAAGTGTGCTGCTTCAACGAAACCGCCGCGCGGGTGAAGTAGGCCGCCTCGCGGGCACCGGGAAAATCGCCGAACATGTTTACCTGGTTGGCTGCAGCGGCAGCCAATATGGCCTCAGTACGGTGCCTGGAAGCAAACATACTGGTGTCTTCGGGCTGTACACAGCCCGCCATCAAGGTGGCACAACCAAGCAAGCTCCCTATCCGCTGACAATACGGAGTCACATTTTTGAAACAAGTGTTCATGGTTTTTTGGTGACTTTCAAGGGGCCGGGTACGTCCGCGCGCACAACACTGGGCGCACGCTCATCGCTGGGACTACACTCCCGCTGGTGGCCACTCTTCCCATCGGCTTAGTATCCAAGCCGAATCAGTTTCTCGCATCTCGCTGCAATTGTCCGATAACTACTATATTTATCGGCTTCCGATGCGACCAACTTCATCGGATAGACAGCGCTACTTTTGCGTTGCCTCAGCGCAAAAACTGCCGACCGGATTCACACATGCGGTAGTGCTGTGGCAGCGACGATTTTGGCGGTCATCGAGCTGGTGCGGAGCAACCCCCCCTTGCAACGAAGGCTCGCACTACCATAACCCCTGAGCCCGAAAAACTGAGGATTCACAGGCAGCCATCACCCGATCAGTATCCACAAAGTATTATGCGACAACAGCTTAAATTAA
>JBARRC010000639.1:0-9416 GCA_049644045.1 Phycisphaerae bacterium | reverse complement strand
ACACGAATTATTCGCATGTGCCACAGAGAATGGCCGCACCCAGCCGCATCCGCCGAAGCTTCGTTGACGAGCCGAACATTCCCGATACGATGCATGATCGACGGTCTCGGCCGTGTTGAGAAATTTGCACCGCATCGGCGCTGTTTGATGCGATCGATTCGGTCACGTAACTTGGGAGATAACAATGAGATCCTCGACGAGGCATCAGCTTGTGACACGGCTCCTGCTGGTTGTGGGGGGGATTGTTTTTGTGGGCACGACCACCGCACTGGCCGCTGATCGCGGCAGTGACCGGTTCATGACCCGTGCCCGCCAATTGACGTACGAGGGGCGCCGATCCGGTGAGTGTTACTTCTCACCCGACGGGAAACAACTGGTGTTCATGAGCGAACGCGAACCGGGTAACCCGTTTTTTCAGATCTACACGTTGGATTTCGGTACCGGTGACGTGGCACGCATCTCCACCGGCAAGGGCAAAACGACCTGCCCGTTCTTCCAGTTCGAAACCGGCCTGATCGAATACGCCTCCACGCACCTGGATCCGGACTTCGCAGAGAAATGCAAAGCCGAGTACGACCGGCGTAAGGAGGGGCGGAAACAGCACGGATCCTGGGACTACGACGAGCAGTATGATATTTTCGTGGCTAAGCCTGATGGCACGATCGTCAAACGCCTGACCGACGCGATGGGGTACGATGCGGAGGGGGCTTATTCGCCCGACGGTCGCCGGATCGTGTTCTGTTCGCTGCGCGACGCCTTTCCGCTCGACAAGCTCACCGATCAGCAGCGCCGACAGTACGAAAAGGAGCCTTCCTATTTCGGCGAGATTTATCTCATGAACGCCGATGGGACTAATCAGAAACGATTGACCGACTGGCCAGGCTACGACGGCGGACCGTTCTTCACCCCCGACGGCAAGCGAGTCGTCTGGCGTCACTTTTCCGAGGACGGGATGCTGGCCGACGTTTACACCGTGAAGCTCGACGGGTCGGATCGTCGTCGGCTCACCGATTTCAAAGCAATGTCATGGGCCCCGTATTTCCATCCTTCAGGCAAGTACTGCATCTTCACCAGCAACAAGCTGGGGTTCAGCAACTTTGAACTGTTCATCGTGGATGCGTTGGGGCGGCATGAACCGGTACGGGTAACGTACACGGAAGGTTTCGACGGGCTGCCCGTTTTCTCGCCAAACGGAAGGCGGACTTGCTGGACGTCGAATCACACCGACACCGGCCGGAGCCAGATCTTCATCGCAGACTGGGATCACGAGGCCGCCTTGGCTGCGCTGGACGCAGCACCGCTGCGCGAGCGTCGCGATCAGAGGCACGAGGATTAAAAGGAGATGCGTGATGAAACGCTTGCTTCCCTGCTTTTTATCGGTCGTTACGTTGGCCGGGGTGGCGTGTCACCGCCCCGCGATCGATCGTACTCCGAGGGAGATCACCGCGGCTACGGCGAGACTGTCTCCGGCCATTTCCGCTGAGGATCTTCGGGCAGATGTCACGTTCCTGGCATCGGATGAGTGCGAAGGTCGGCTGACCGGGTCGCCCGGTGTCTTGCGGGCCGCACAATACATCGCCGCCGCCTTCCGCGACGCCGGGCTGCAACCCGCCGGTGAACACAATAGCTATTACCAAGGTTTCGAGTTCACCTCCGGTGTGCGTCAGGTGTCCGGCAGAAACCGTATGGCGATTGTGACATCGTCCGACGCAGGCGTGTCCGCGCCGTGCAAACTGGACACCGACTTTCGCCCGCTGACCTACTCCGCCAACGGTATCGCGGAGGGAGAGGTCGTCTTCGCGGGATACGGTTTGGTCGAGCCGCAGTCGGCCACGGGGAAGGAGTATGACTCATACACCGGTCTTGATGTTTCGGGCAAGATCGTCCTGGCCCTGCGCGATTTACCCGAAGACGTTTCACCCGAGCGCCGACAAGAGCTGGCCCGGTACGCGGGGAGCCGCTACAAGGCGAAGCTGGCGGCGGATCGCGGTGCCAAGGGTTTCCTGCTGGTGGCTGGACCGAACTCGCCGGATGCGGGGAAGCTCATCAGGTTCCGTCAAGGCGATCGGACAGCGAGCGTCCCGATCGTGGCCGCTTCGATCAGCGGCGAATTGGCCGATCGGCTTTTGGCGCCGGCGGGGAAGGATTTGAAGACACTCCAAACGTTACTTGACGGCGGCCAAGTGAACCCACACGCCAATATCTCCTCCGGTACGTGCGTTCAGCTTGAGATGAAGCTTGAGCGCGTGCGGAAGAGCTGCCGCAATGTCATCGGCCTGCTGCCTCCGACGGAGGGGAGCGACGAGTATGTGATGGTTGGAGGTCACTACGACCACATCGGACATGGCGTGGGCTTGGGCTCACTTGCGAAAGAAGGCGAGAAGGGACAGATCCACAACGGGGCCGACGACAATGCCTCGGGGACCTCAGTGGTGCTTGAGTTGGCCGGTGCCATTGCAGAGGCACGGCGTACTGCTGAGCCGTCGGAACCGCAACGCGGCGTTGCCTTCGCGTGCTGGAGCGGGGAGGAATTGGGGCTGGTCGGGTCGAGTCAGTTTGTCAACCATCCAACGATTCCGCTCGACAAGATCGTGGCGTATTTCAACTTTGACATGGTCGGTCGCCTGCGAGACGATAAACTGATCGTGCAGTCCATCGGCTCGTCACCGGTTTGGCGCGGGCTGGTCGAACGCCGTAACGTTCCCGCCGGCTTCGACCTGGCATTGAATGACGACCCCTATCTGCCATCCGACAGTACGGCGTTTTATACGAAGGGTATGCCCACACTCGCGCTGTTCACCGACCTGCACGAGGACTACAACAGGCCGACTGACGACCCTGAGACACTCAATTACGATGGGATGGCGCGGATCACCAGTTTCGCAAAGCGACTTGTGGAGGATGCAGCCAATCCCGAGTTTGAGATCGCCTACGCCAAGATCAAACGATCCGCGCCCGCGGGGAGCGGGATGGGGATGCGTGCCTACACGGGCATCGTCCCTGATTTCGCGGCGGGCGGTATGGAGGGTATGCAGTTGGCCGACGTTCGAGCGGGCGGGCCGGCGGACCAGGCCGGCCTTAAGGGCGGCGATCGGATCGTCGAGTTCGCCGGCCAGAAAATTAACAGCCTGCAGGACTACGCCGACGCCCTCACCGGCGCCAAGATTGGACAACCTGTCACCGTCGTCGTGGAACGCGACGGCCGCAGGATCACACTGACGATGACGCCAGCTTCCCGGCCACAGTAGCAAGAGCATGGTGGAGACGTGGATCAAACGTTCATCGATCGGCCGACACCCTTGTAATCGCCTCAATGCCGGCGAGTTTCTTGAATTTCTTGACGCCCTGCATCACGCTCGCGATCAGCGCGTTGGCATCTGATACTCGAATGCCGGCTAGGATGTCCGCTCCGTAGCGGAACAGGACGTCGTTCATCGGTGTGCTCGGGCCGAGAACGATGGCCGTAGCGTCTCTGCTGAGCTCAAGAAGGCGCGGCAGAGCCTTGTTGATCAGCGCGGTGGCGGTGATCACCACGATGTCGGACTCCGGTATCACTTCCTCACAGGCATAGGGGGGAAGCTCTCCCTTCTGGGGTTCCATCTCGAGAAAGTGGACGCGCCCTGCCACCTGCGCAATCTGATCGTTGGAGGGGAACCGTCCAATGACCGTCACTGTCCTCCCTGCCGCTACCCCGAGTATGTGCTCAAATACGTTACCCGGCTTCCCCACAGGTTCAATGAGAGAGTTGATCGCTGCTACGCCGAGGCTTGCCTCCAATGGGCTCCAGTTCTTGATGCGTAAAGCCAGCTCGATTGCGCTTTTTCCTACAAGATCGCCCGACGAATCGAGTTCCACCTTGTCGTTCGTCTTGTAGGTATGGGCCATGCCGGTGTATTTGCTCTCCACAATGGTCCAGTGGAGACCGACACATACCCGTTTCACCGGGCAGTCGAGGTGGGCAACGCTTTCAAATAGGTCGTCGATGAGCCTCACTCGCGCTCTTCCACAAGACTTTCTCTTCTCGTTTTTCTCGCTTTGCGCGGAGCTTGCGACAGAGAGAAATTGTTTTGCAACCCGAATAGATGCCAATCCCGGCAGCAGAAAGCTCGGCAAGCCGGGTTACACAGAGGTTAAGGGCTCCAAAGTCGGGGGGGCCACACATAATCTACTCCTTCTCCTTGAGGGCGAAGGCCCTCGAAAGAGGTTTGGATACCACACAAGCAATCCCCCCTGAGATACACCCGCACACAAGACAAAGACCCATTAAGAGGGGAATATCCTTCCAATCAATCCATCCGGCCGTGCGCGGGAATATTGCAATCCAGTAGAAGACGAGCAAGACAGCGTTTGCCAAAGCGCCGGAAAGCATGCAACGCCACACATTCTTTAAGGCTTTGCTGAGCACCATCACTGCCTCGGCGGCAATGCCGAACGGAACGACGGCCGCAATAAACACCGAACTACCGAACGCTCCCTTGGGATTGGTGGGAATCCCAAGGAGCCACACAACAAGCGCATAGGCTACGGCGAACGTCAGTGAAGCAATCACCGCGCCACCGCCTCCCCGGCTCAAAAGGGATGAGATGAGCGCTACAAGTACTAGAAAGGGGCCGAGAATCAGGGCAATGCCGGCTCCCGGACCGGGAAGGTCCAAGACCTCATGCATGAGTGTGCTTATCGAACCCTTGGGAAATGCAAACAGAAAAATCAATGCACCAGCAATTCCGATTGCAGCGCAAGTAACCGCTTCCTCTGCACGAATTACATTGAGCTTCACAGTGAGAGTTTCCTCTACTCGACCCAGATGCGCCGTAGGCAACAGTCATCGCCCTCCGGAAGGGAGCTGACCGTCTCGATCTTGATGTTGGTTCCGAGGGCCTTGTTGATCTCGGCTACAGCGGTGAAAAACCACATGTCGCAGCCCGGCTGGTCCTCTTGCAATATATCCAGGCGTTTGTGCCAGTGGTACCACGGGCAGTCGGCGTGTCTCACAAAGGCTTCATCCCCCTTACCTTCTTCCACAGTGGCGTCCTCCCCCATGCAGACTGAAGACCAGGCGATGGACTGGGCCACCTGTAGAGCCAGTGGCTTTTTCGGGTCCAGCCGTTTCAGGTAGGCTTTGGCCGTTTGAACCCCCGTAATCTCCCACATTGTGTTGCCCAGCTCTTCCGGGTCGACATTTGGTGCCATGGCCAGGGCGGCTTCCCGCCAGGCAAAGTGCTGGGCCCGGACGATTTCACAAAGGACCTTGAACCGTTTTTCAATGGGTATGTCCATTTTTTTCCTTCCATAAAGACGTAGCTCGGAAGTCCGCGCGGGCTAAAGCCCGCGGCTCGTTGAGCTATCGCTTGAATGAATATGCTTCATGAACCTCCGAGGCGCCGTAATATTTCGGCAGCTCAAAGTGAACAGCATCTATGGGACAGACTTCAGCGCAGATACCGCATTCCTCGCATAGCACCTGCAGGTAAGTCGCCTTTCCGTTGAGCAATCCCATAATCTGAGCCGGGCACCGAACGACGCACACGCCGCAGCCGTTACACTTGAATACATTAATTACTGGAAACATTCTCTAATCCTTCGGGCTACACTTCGAGGTTTCGACGTCATTTTGTCCTCTCGGCCGCTCCCTTACGGTCGCGGTTCAGTCACAAAGTCATGGCTACTCTGTACCCATCGTGAATGGCTGCATTGGCCCTGCGGGTCGCAATGGCGTCGCCGATGGTATACACCTCGCCCTTGGTATATTCAAGCTCCTTGTTGGGCGCCATGTTAGCCAAGACAATGGTGTCGCAGGAGATTGCGACCTCCTTGCCATCCACATCCACGGCGAGGACGCTCTCCGGTCTGAGCTCCTTGATCTTGTGCTTGGCGTACTGCTTGACGCCACCTTCTTTAAGCTTCTTCATATAGCGCCAGATGTAAGAAGGATTCACGTCCAGGCCGAACTTCTTGGCCGGGCCGACAATGGAGACGTCATATTCACCCTTATCGACAAGGAAAAGGGCTGTCGAGATTGCCACCCCTTTGTCGCCCACCACAACGACCCGTTTCCCGGGTTTCACAGCGCCATCAATCACATCCAGGCAACTTACCACATTCTCGCCATCGCCACCGGGGAAGGCGGTGTGGTCGGGGTTAGCACCAGTCGCAAGGATCACTTTGTCAGGGGCCTCCTTCTCGATCAATGTCGGCGTCACAGCCGTTCCCGTAACAATTTTGGCGCCGTACTTCCCGCAGCGACTCTTCAGATGGTTGACGAGCCGCATGAACTCACTGTCACCCCATGGGCCGTTGGCCGCAGTGGCGGCCTGACCGCCCACTTTTTCCTTCTTCTCGTAGAGTGTCACATCGTGGCCCTTTTCCGCCGCGATGGCGCCCGCCTGGAGACCTGCAAGCCCCGCGCCTACGATCATGATCTTCTTCTTGTCCGGCGACGGCTTGAATCCGTAGAACCCCCAATCAGCCTCACTCTCATGGCCGAGAGTGGGCCTGACGCCACAGGTAAGCTCCGCATCCCTGAAGAGCCTCGCCAAACAGATGTTGCACGCCATACAGGGGATGATTTCCTCCTCACGACCCTCGAGGATCTTGGTGGGGAGCATGGGGTCGGCGATCATCGCCCGACAGCTCTCCCAGAAATCTATGGTGCCCTCGGCCAGGGCCGCTTCAGGATACTTGGGCTCGAAGAGCCGGTAAGCCATGCACACCGGCAGCTTCAATTCGTCCTTAAAGCGCCGGGCCACGTAGAGCCAATTGCCCTGGGGAATGTCCCGGGAGATCACCGATTCCGCGGATTCCTGCCAGCCTACTGTCACCGAAAGCATATCCACGCCCGCGTTGCAGATGATGCGGTTGATTTCGAGGCTCTCCTCCGGCGTGCTGCCACCCCGGTCCAGCAGGAGCTCCTCCCCACACAAGCGGATGATGATGGGATAGTCGGGACCCACCTCTTTGCGGATTCCCTCCACGATCCTCCTGGGGAACTCGGCCCTTCCTTTCACGTCGCCGCCGAATTCGTCGGTTCGCTTGTTGGTATATGACGAGATGAAGTTGGAAAGGAGATAACCCACGATTCCGGAGATTTCCACGGCGTCGAACCCTGCCTCGGCGCATCGCCTGGCGCCCCGCACGTGCTCCTCGATGCAGCGCTCGATATCTTCCCTGCTCATTTCCCGTGGAGGCCGAAACCTTGGGAGCCGCTGTTCCACTGCGGAAGGGCCGACCGTATAGTCCAGGTGGATTCCCCCCACCCGGCCACAGTGCATGAGTTGAAGGACCGACAGAGCATCGTACTTGCGGATCACGTCGGCGATCCGCTTGAGGCCTGGTATGAACTTGTCATCCCATATAGCCATCATACCCACATAGCCCTTGCCTTCTCCTACCGGGTCCGTGTAGGCGCCCTGAGTGGTGACGACCCCCGCACCGCCCCGGGTCTGAGCTTCCATATAAGCCACTTCCTTGTCAGCCACGTACCCGTCGCGATAGTTGAAGTTCGTCTCGGTGGAGGCGTACTTGATGCGGTTTTTCGTATCGAGCCTACCGAGTTTGCCCGGTGAGAAGATGTGGGGATACTTCTTTTGTCCGGGAAGCATATAGTTCTCCTTCGTCCCTGGTCTTGAGTGTACCCAGATGATGATTTAAGTGAGCCGCGGCCTTCAGGCCGCGCGGACATCCGCGCAGGCTAAAGCCTGCGGCTCACCAAAAACATTCCCAATGACATTCCAAAGCGTAGATCATTATATACGCTTACTCAGTTGACTTTGACAATCACTGCGAAGGCAGTGTCACCAGCCGCACATCCGGTGAACAATCCGTATCCGCCTCTGCCCAGTACAAGTTCCTCGATCAGCTCAATGATAAGCCGCGCGCCGGTGGGGGCCTGCGGGTGTCCCCACACGAGGGAACTGCCGAAACGGTTCATGGTGGAGACATCGATCCCCATTTCCCTTGCGAAGTAGACATCATTCACTGCAAAGGGGTTGTGGGTCTTGACGGCCTTGATGTCCCTCATGGCAATACCTGCCCTCTTAAGGGCCTGCCGCGACGCCGGCACGTTGGCCATGGGCATGAAGCCTTTCTCGGCGCGAGCCTGGCCGAAGGATACAACGCACACCGAAACATTCGGGTCCCTGCTCAGCTCCGCCGCCTTCTCTTTGGTCGTCACGATCACTCCGACGTTCCCGTCAGCCGGGTAGGTCTGGGTGCCGAAGGTGACGGTCCCACCTTCGATGGCCGGTTTGAGCTTGGCCAGCCCCTCGGTTGTCGTGGGAAAGACGCCCTCATCACCACCGACAGTCTTAATGACTTTGCGACCGGAAGGACCCTTGACCTCGAGGGGCAGAACCATGTAGCGCCTGAGGAACGCGGAATCATCCTTGAGGGCTTCCTGGTATTGTTGGTACCGCATGAGCGCCACCTCGTCCTGGATGGCCCGGTCGATGCCGGCCTTCTTGGCCACGTTCTCCGCCGTTTGCACCATGGTGTTCTTCGCGAACGGATCATGGCCGAAGTTGTCCCACACCCAATCCTCCGTGTCGCCGACCCCACCGATCCCCATGGGGTTCGGATAGTAGATGTGGGGCGAGTTGCTGGTGCGATCGCACAAGAGGGCGAGGATGGCGGAGTGCGTGCTCAGCTCGATTTCCATGGCTGCACTCGATATCACCTTACCCGAGGTGGCGCATGCCTGGCTGAACATCGGCCCCGTGATGCCCGGCGCGCCGATGAGGCCCGCAACCCAGGGTCCCCCGTAAAAGCCGAACCGCTGGGGAACGGTCCAGCCGAGGAAAAGCCCATCGAAAACGTCGGGGGATATCTTCCGTTCGGAGAGGGCTTTGACTGCGACCTCGGCCCCAAACTTCAAGGCGTGCAGATGGCCGAAGCTTCCCTGCCACCTGCAAAACGGCGTGGACCAGTATCCACCGTAGGGAATGTATGCCTTTTCAAACCGCATGGTAAACGCTTCCACTATTACAGTATCGAATCCTGCGGAAACACTAGCCGCTCGACCAGAGTTTACCCGCGAGTTGCGTTCTGGGCCAGTTGCCCCGATCCCTCCGGGACAAAGAAACGCGCCACGACCTCCGCTATCGCGGTATACCGCAGCGGGGCATGCCGGATTGCCGGACGCCGGTCCGGAGAGTAGCACGAATCCGGCATGTGGACGAGAGGGGTCGAGAGCCGAGTCCGCCAGCGTCCGTTTGTGCCGTTTTGGTTGTAACCTTGAGACGTTTTGTCGAACCGCGTACGGCGAGAAGCTGATTAGGAGCCACTTTTCCGTCACGACCAGCGCCGGGCCGGCCAGCCCGAATTGAACATACCAGACGCCGTCGGTGTCGCGTCGGAGTTGCACCATGCCTGCCCCGGCGAGTCGCTGGCATCCGGCCTCGAACAATCGATCGACGTGGCGG
>JBARRC010000638.1:0-7436 GCA_049644045.1 Phycisphaerae bacterium | reverse complement strand
CTGCGTATGGTGCCGATCGTCTGCTATTTTCACGAGAATCAACTGACCTACCCGATTCCTGAGAGCCACGAGCGGGACTTCCAATATGGGATGACGAACATCACATCGTGCCTGGCGGCCGACGCTGTCTGGTTCAATTCACGGTTCCACATGGAAGATTTCCTGGCGGCCGTGGCCCAGTTGCTCGGCAAGATGCCGGATTTCGTGCCGAAAGACGTTGTCCGCGAGATTCGCGACAGGGCGGCGGTTGTTCCGCCCCCGGTGCCGGCGGATCGTACCGACCGGGCGGCGACGCCGCAGGATCACCCGTTGACGATCCTCTGGTGCCACCGCTGGGAGTACGACAAGAACCCCGAGCCCTTTTTCGACGCTGTGGTGCGCCTTGATGAGGCCGGTTATGCGTTCGACCTGGTATTGGTCGGCGAACAGTTTCGGACGGCGCCACCGGTGTTTGCCGCCGCCTGGGATCGCCTACACCGGCACATCACTCACGCCGGCTACATACCTGATCGGGCCGACTATCTGTCAATGCTCTCGCGTTGCGACGTGGTCGCCAGCACTGCGATCCAGGAGAATTGCGGAATCGCCGTAATCGAAGCGATCCTTGCCGGATGCCAGCCGCTGTTGCCAAACCGCCTGGCGTATCCGGAAGTCATCCCACGAGAGTTCCACAAAAGCTGCCTGTACTCCTCCGACGCTGAGTTCTTCGAGCGTCTGCGTGATCTGCTGGAAGGTCGCGGAACGCTCGACTATGATTCCCAAGCAGACATTCAGGCTTCCATCGAAGCCCGGTTTGGGTCCGTTAGCGCGGTTCACCGACTGGATGATGCATTGGTTGATGTCGTCAATCGTTCGCGGTGCGAACGGTTGCCTGACATTCGGCTTTTGTGATGGTGCTTGTTGAAGCGTTGGCGTGTGACGTCCCATAATATATGTTATGTTGCACTCGATTATCGGACTGGGGCAACAGTTCCTGTCTGGTATTGAGGTAGAATTACCTTCGGCAACCATCCAGGCTAGCTGTTGTGTGTTAAATCGCCTACTTTACTAAGCGATTATGGCCAGATTAATGGACAAACAGCTCGGCGGCATTCGCATCGTCGGCTTTTCGTTGGCCGGCGAGGAAGCCGTCGTGGCTGCACCGGAATACAACGTCTGTTTCGACGTGGGCCGAGCCCCCCGCGAAGTGGTCTCTATCGACAACATCTGCCTGACGCACGGGCACATGGACCACGCAGCCGGGGTGGCCTACTACTTCTCGCAACGGACGTTCGTCGGTAACTCGCCGGGGCGCGTCATCGTGCATCGGGGCCTCGCTCAGTCGATCCAAAAGCTGATGGACATCTGGTCCGACATCGAGGGGCATCCGTCGCCGTGTGAGGTTTACGGTGTCGAGCCGCTTGAGGACGTGCTGATTCGACGCGGGCTGCTGATCCGACCGTTCATGGTGAACCATACGGCCCACTCGTTGGGTTACACGCTGATTGAGGTGCGCCACAAGCTCAAGCCGGAATTCCACGGTAAATCGGGCCCGCAATTGGTGGCCCTGAAGTGTCAGGGCATCGAGATCGAGTCCCGGATGGAGGCGCCATTGCTGACATACACCGGTGATACGGCCATCGGCCGGTGGCTGAGGCTCGATTTCGTTCAACGAAGCCGTGGGGTGATTCTGGAGTGCACGTTCTTCGATCGCGAGCATGTCTCACGCGCCCGGGCCGGGCGGCACATTCACGTCAGCGACCTCCCTGAGATCCTGGCCGCCCTACCGGAATCGCAGATCATGCTGGCCCACCTGACGCGCCGCACCGACCTGCGCCACGCGAAACACATTCTCGAACAGGTGATCAAGCCGGACGACCTGGAGCGTGTCAGCTTTCTCATGGAGCGCTTGCCGCGGGGAGAGGGTCGCCAATCACCCAACCCGCAGTCATTCGGCGCCAAAAGCCGGATCACATCACCCACAAGGGGTGACGCTACATGAGGTAACATCAGCGGGGTGTCCAATCCTTCGCCCCCGGTACACGTACGTCACCATGCGACGTTCCGGGCAAAGGGATCTGCACATGCGCGACCACCCCTTGCGATTCCAAGCCTTCCCTACCCCCCTACCCCATCGGCTTGATTCGGAATAGCGCTTGGCCGAACTGCACCTCGGAGGCGTCCTCGGCGAGGATCTTGACGATTTCACCCTTGTCGGGGAGGCCGGCTCCGCCGTACGTGATCTGGTAGAAGCACTTCATGATTTCCACGAGCCCCAACAGGCTACCCGACGCGACCGATGAGCCGACCTCGACATAGGGTGGCGAATCGGGAGAGGGGCGGCGGTAGAAGATCCCCTCCGACGGGGCTTGGACAGTGATCAGGCCCGCATCCTCCGTGTCGGCGGAAACGCCCCCGCCCCTAAGGGCGCCACCAGGGCCTGCCGCGCCCACTTCCAGCACTCGCGGATCGACGCGGGCGATCGACTCGCCGTAGGCGACCGGCGTGTACGCGTTTGGAATGAACGTCTCGGTGACACGACCGTGCACGTCGCGTGGCAGGCGCAGCACGTAGCGCTGGTTGAGGATCTTCATTGTGATGACCCGGTCGAACGGGTTTAGAAAGACCCCGACTTTCGGCGCCCCGTCCGCCATTCCTACGACGGGGGACGCTACCAGCAGCGTATCGGGATCATTCCCATCCTTCAGCACCTTTGCAATAAGTGTTTTCTCAGCCATGTTGCGCTCTGTTGCGAATGGCGAATGGCGAATTCAGAATAGCGAAAGGAAAAGGCAAGAAGGCAAGAAGGTTCTGAGGCAAGAAGGCAAGAAGGCAACAAGGCATAGAGGCAAGAAGGCATAAGGCAACGGCACGGGAAGTCACGGTGCATCCGGCCGTGTGCCTTTTGCCTCGATGCCTCCTCGCCTTAATGCCTTCTTGCCTTTCGCTATTTGCCATTCGACATTCGCAATTCTTGTTATCCCGCGAAGTCCGCGATGATGTTCAGATCGTGCATCGACCATATCCGTGGGTTCTTGACTCGGCGATACCCGAAGCTCTGGTAGCACATCTCGACCAGTGTCATCAAGTAGTCACGCAGCTCATGCACCGGTACGATCTCGTCCGTGTCCATCTGCCTGGCGGACTTGTAGGGATCCATGTCCGCCTCGATGCGATCCTCGACGGCCTTCATACCCGCCTCGACCTTTGCCCGCTCCTCGGGATCCTTCGTGATAATATGGAAGTTCTCGTCGAGTTTGGTTCGGAACGTCCCGATCGCAAGCGTCCGGCCCTCCATCACCGCGAGCCGGGTCAGCGGCGTCGAGAGCTGCACGATGGGCTCGTAGGGCAGGCCGGTCTCTGCGTAATAACCTGCCCCGGATGCTTTGCGCAGAAGCACTGTAATCATGGGCACGGTGTTCGTGGAGTTTGTATATAGGAGGTTGGAGCCATATCCCAAAAGGCCGTGCTTTTCAGCTTCCAGACCGATGTCGAATCCGGAGATGTCCTGCAGCCAGATAATCGGTATGCCGTCGGAGTTGCAGGACCTGGAGAACTGCGAGATTTTGGCAATCCCCTCGCGGTAGAGCAGCCCGCCGGCCCGGGTCCGGTCCTTCAACTCCGGATGCGGCGTGAGTTGCTGGTTGTTGGCGATGATTCCGACATACAGCCCGTTGATGCGCGCGATGCCCGTTACCATCTCTTCGCCGGTGTGCGGCATCAGCTCCCAGAACAGCGAGCTGTCCACCAGGCGGGCGATGATCTGGCGAATGTCATATACGACCCGATGGTCGACCGGAAGGAGACCGTTGATCTCCCGCGGCGAGAAGCGCGGATCGGCGGGCGAGAAACTGTGCCGATAGTATGTCACCGCGCTTGCCGGGAGTTTCTCGACCTCCTGGCGGATGCGCTGAATCATTGTCTCGTCGTCGGGAACCCGCTCATCGGCGCAGTTGGAGAGGTGTACGTGCACGTCCGGTCCGCCGATCGTAAGCGAGGTGATCTTCTGCCCTTTCCCTCCTTTGACCAGCGCCGCACCCGCGATGACCATGTAGGCCTGCTCGGTCATGAAGAGCTTGTCCGAAATGATCGGCATGTACCCGCCGCCCGCGATACAGTCCCCCAGCACGCCGGCAATCTGCGGAACCCCGTTGGCTGACAGCAGCGAGTTCATCTTGAAGATATACCCCGCCCCCGTCCTGCCGGGAAAGGTTTTGGACTGCTCCGGCAGGTTCAGTCCTGAGCAGTCCACGAGGTAAATGACCGGGATCCTAAGCCGCAATCCCACCTCCTGGGCGCGCTCGATCTTCTCCGGCGTCAGCGGCCACCAGGAACCGGATGCCACGGTGTTGTCGTTTGCGATCACGACCGTCAACCGCCCGTGGACGCGCACGAAGGCCGTGATAACCCCGGCCGCCGGCGATGTGCGCGGAGGCTTGCCAAACTCCAAGCCGTAATTCACGAAGGTGTTGATGGGGAATATCGTCGTGCCCGCATCCTTGAGAATCTCCAAACGCTCCCAGGTGGTGAGTTTGCCCTTTGTATGCACGCGCTCGACGTATTCAGGCCCCCACCCCGCGCGTACCTCCTCCCGTCGCAGGAATATGACCTCGTTCAGCTTCTCCATTCGTTCGCAGTTTTCGGAATAGGCCTTCTCGTCGACCGCCTCCTCAACCGGCGTGCCGACAGGATGGAGAATCACCTTTGACATAGACGAAACCCCTTACATGCAAGGATGAAGGCGGAAGGATGAAGGATGAAAAAACAGCGACTGGCGATGCACATATTCCTTCCCGTGATTCATCCTTCACATTTCATCCTTCATCCTTCATCCTTCCGATGAACCCGGTATCGTACTTCCCCGCCGCGAAGTTCCGGTCCCTCATAATCTTCAGGTGGACGGGGATGGTGGTCTTAACCCCTCCGACGCGAAAGGATTCAAGCGCTTTAACCATACCCTCACGCGCGGCGTCTCGACTCGGGCCCCAAACGATCAGCTTCGCAATAAGCGAGTCGTAGTGGATCGGGATGCGGTAGCCCGGCTGCACGTGCGAATCCACCCGTACATTCACGCCGGGGATCTCCGTCGGCGGGACGAACTCGGTCACTTGGCCCGGCGACGGCTTGAAATCCTCGAAGGGGTCCTCCGCATTGATGCGGCACTCGATTGAATGCCCACTCATCTCCACTTCGTCCTGTCCGAAAGATAGCGTTTCATTGGCTGCGATCCGGATCTGTTCGATGACGAGGTCGCGCTGCGTCACCTGTTCGGTGACCGGATGCTCGACCTGGAGACGCGCGTTCACCTCCATGAAGTAGAGTTGCCCGTCTGAGTCCCGGAAGAACTCGACGGTCCCCGCGTTGCGGTACCCGATCGCCCGCAATGCGCCGCAGAGCCTCTCACCCAGGTCCCGCCGGGTATCTGAATCCATTACGGGTGAGGGTGACTCCTCAACGAGCTTTTGATGTCGCCTCTGCGCCGAGCACTCGCGCTCTCCCAGATGCACGACGTTGCCGAACGCATCAGCCATCACCTGGAACTCGATGTGGCGCCCGTCGACGATGTACTTTTCCAGGTAGAGGTCGGGATTGCCGAAAGCCTTCTCCGCCTCCAGCGACGCCTCCCGGTATTTCTGCTCGAACTCCCCTGCGGCGTCGACCCGTCGCATACCCTTTCCCCCGCCGCCGGCGGTCGCCTTGAGCAGGACTGGGAAACCGATCTCTTTTGCGAGCTTCAAGCCGTCTTCGAGCCGTGGAAGCGTTCCCCGCGATCCGGGAATCACCGGCAGACCGTACTCCCGCATCGTCTCCCGCGCGGTGGCCTTGTCCCCCATCGCCCGGATCGCGCCCGCCGGAGGACCGATGAAGGTCATCTTGGCCTGCTCGCACAGTTCGGCGAATAGTGCATTCTCAGCCAGGAAGCCGTAACCCGGGTGGATGGCGCAGCAGCCGTTCTGCTCGGCCGCCTGGATGATTGCCTCCATGTTGAGGTAGCTCTCGGCGCTTTTGGCCGGACCGATGCACACCTTCACATTGGCCTCGTCCAGGTGCGGGGACTCGGCATCAGCCTCCGAGAACACGGCGACGCTCTCGATATCAAGCGTCTTGCAGGCGCGGATCACCCGTAGGGCAATCTCACCACGATTGGCGATCAAGATGCGCTTGAACATTCACCCTTCACCCTTCATCCTTCTCTTCTCCGCCCCCCCACCGCGGCTTCCTCTTTTCAAGGAAGGCGTTCATCCCTTCCTGCCCCTCTTCGCTGATGCGCAGCCGGGAGATCACCTCGGCCGTGTAGGGCCCGTTCTCGTCGAGAGAACGCTCGGCAATCTCGCGGATGAGTTCCTTTGAAACAGCGAGGGCACCCGGACCGCCCGTCAGGATCATCTTGATCTTCGCTTCGACCGCTGCGTCGAGTTCATCCGCCGGAACGACCGCGTTGACCAACCCCATTTGTGCGGCGCGTTCCGCCGTGAAGCGTTCTCCCGTCAGGAAGTACTCGCGAAGATTCCTCTCCCCCATCCGCTTCAGGAGGTAGGGAGAAATCGTCGCGGGGATGAGCCCCAGGTTCGTCTCACTGAAGGCGAAGGTGGCATCCTCGGATGCGATGGCGATGTCACAGACCGCGACGACCCCCGTGCCGCCTCCGACGGCCGGACCGTTGATACGCCCGATGACCGGCTTGGGACAGGTATAAACCTCACGGAGCATCCGCGCGAGCGTGAGAGAGTCCTGGTAGTTCTCCTCGTAGGTGTAATTGATGACCCGCTTCATCCAGTGGAGATCAGCCCCCGCGCAGAAGGATTTGCCCTCCCCCGTCAATACTGTGACGCGGACGGCGGAATCGTTGCGGATCGTGCCGAAAACCTCGAGCAGGTCCTCAAGCATTTCGTCATTGAACGCGTTCCGGACGTCCGGGCGGTTCAGCACGACACGCGCAACGGCGCCCTCACGTGTGAGACGAACGGTACCGTGGGCCATCCCCACCTCCCTGCGATTCAGGGATTCGACGCTGGGCCGAGAATCCTTTCTCGGCCCCACTTACAACGGCTGGGTGCGAGAAGGGATTCTCGCACCAGCACTGCTCCCTGCGATTCAGGAATCAGCGCGCGGGGACGGACGCTCACACGCCGGTAGGCGTCGCCCAATCCCCAATCCGCAATCCGCAATCCTCAATCCTCAATCCCCAATCCGCACGGGAACCGCCTTGTGCCCGTATTGGATGATGCCGGCCTCCCCTTCCGAGAAGATCCTTCGGAACTCCAGCTTCACGGGCATGCCGATCTTGAGCTCGTCGAAGGAGACGTCGGCAATCTGCGTGGTCAGCCGCGCACCGTCGTCTATCTCGACGATTCCCACCGCGAAGGGCGCCTCGCCGGAGAACTCGTCCGACGGAGTCCGAATGATCGTGTGGGTCACCACCGTGCCTGTGCGCTTCATGTTGAAGTGCGTAAACT
>JBARRC010000637.1:0-14925 GCA_049644045.1 Phycisphaerae bacterium | reverse complement strand
GTACGGGGACGTTCCTCTATGCGGTGGTGGACCACATCCGCGAGCAATTCATGGCGAGAGGCGACGCCGGGATGTGGTCGGGCTATGTGAAGAACCATCTTCTCCCTCGCCTGTTCGGCTTCGAGCTCTTGATGGCCCCCTATGCCGTGGCCCACTTCAAGCTTGGCATGCAACTGGCCGGACAGGACCTACCCTCGGACGCTCTGCGCGAAAAATGGGCGTACGACTTCGCGGGCGGCAAGAAGGATCGACTCAAGGTTTTCCTGACCAACACCCTGGAGGGCATCGAAAGAGCGATCCCCGACCTCTTTGGCTGGTACAGAATCATCTCTGATGAAGCCAACCAGGCACGCGAGATCAAACACGACCTGCCCATCATGGTGGTCATGGGCAATCCGCCCTACTCCGTGGCAAGCTACAACCGCAGTAGCTGGATAGAGCGGCTGATGGACGACTACAAGCGCACCGTTCGGCAAGAAGAGAGCCAAATCCAGGGCCTTTCAAACGACTACATCAAGTTTCTGCGATTCGCTCAATGGCGCATTGATCGCACCAAGTACGGGGTTCTAGGCTTCATTACCGGGCACGGGTATATCAACGGGCCCCAAGGTCGCGACATGCGCGCCTCGCTCTTGAGGTCTTTTGACGAGATCCATATCCTGAACCTCCATGGCAGTGCACGACGGGCGACAACAACGACCGGCGAAGAACGCGACGAGCCCGTTTTCAATATCCAGCAGGGGACAGCTATCGTGATCGCCGTCAAGGGCGCGCCAACAAAACAGGCAAAGCTCTTGTACGCCGAGCGCAAAGGATCGCTCCACGAAAAACTCGAGTACCTCAGCGCCCATGACGTCTCCACCACAACGTGGAAGAAGGTTGCCCCCTGCCCCCCCGGTTTTTACTTCGTTCCGCATGGTGCGCATTCCGCGGATCTTGAAAACGAGTTTCGCTCATTCCATTCTCTGCCTGAATTCTTCGGGACAGGGAATCGTCAAAATGACAAGGAGATCTTTTGGGCAACGGGGTTCGCGTCTCAACAGGACCAATTCGCCATCGCTTTCGATGATTTGGAAGTACGTTCCAACATCGAGAAGCTGCTTGCCTCCGATTCCGAGGAGAGCCTGCGCGCGTGCTTCCGACTGTGCACCACAAATCAATGGAGCTACTCTCGAGCGAAAGCAGAGCTCAAGGTAGGTGCGTGGAAGAAACGCATCACCGATTGCGCATTTCGGCCCTTCGATCTGCGCAGGACTGTATTCGACAGGAACGTGGTGTCGATATTGCGGTCAACAGTGATGTCCAAGCTGCAACACGAGGGCAACATGGCTCTCGTCGCGAGCCGTGTTATCAATGACGCAGATTATGCCCACGTCTTCGTAGCTAATCACCCCGTCGACAAGATATTCTTAAGCACGAAAACCTCTACGAACGCCTACGTCTTTCCCTTGTATCTCTACCCGGATCCAGACACGGATGGCGAGTTGTTCGCCAACGGCACCGATCGCCACGTCAATCTCAGTCCAAAGTTACTCAAGGAGATGGGAAACCGGGTGCGCCTTTCGTTCCTTGCCGACGGAACCGGCGACCTGAAGAAGACCTTCGGCCCGGAGGATGTGTTCAATTACATATATGCCGTCCTGCACTCGCCTACCTACAGGAAGCGGTATGCCGAATTCCTCAGGATCGACTTTCCGCGCGTGCCGTTGACCGGCGACAAAAAGCTGTTTCGCACGCTCTGCCGCAGTGGGAAGGAGCTGGTTGCCCTCCATCTGCTGGAGTCCCCCAAGGTTTCCAGGTTCATCACCCGCTTTCCGGTCCCCGGCGACAATCTCGTGGCCAAAGGCCATCCGCGCTACGTCGCCCCCGGTGAGTCGGACCCCGGCACGGGAAAACCCCTTAACAAAGGGCGCGTCTACATCAGCCCGGATGCTCCGAGGTCGGGCACAAAGGGGCAGTACTTCGAGGGCGTCCCGCCGACGGTATGGGAGTTTCACATCGGTGGCTACCAGGTCTGCGAGAAGTGGCTCAAAGACCGCCAGGGCCGAAAACTCTCCTACGACGATCTCGCACACTACCAAAAGGTCGTGGTCGCTCTGAACGAAACGATTCGCTTGATGGAGGAAATCGACGCCGCCATCCCGGACTGGCCTATCGGCTGAACGCTGGGTGCGGGTCGTACTGGTACGCAAGGCGGATGCGGTGGGCCTCGGCGGCGAGGCGGAAGTGCCGGGCGTTGCCCGTGAGCGTGGCCATCCCGCCGCTTGACTTGATCGTGACCGACGACTCGAAGTCCTCGGCCTTGAGGAGCTTCTTCCAAGTCTGCTTCGTGTTGACGCCCTCGGCCACGATCTCCACACGGTCGCCGCGTGCCTTGGCGAGCAGCACGCGCACGGGTTCGCCAAAATGCGGCCCCTCGCCGTCAAACGAAATGCCTCGTCCAGTTCGCGAAAGGGCAGCAACCCTGAGTCGCTCGTCATCTAAAGCTCCATGGAATTCGAGCTTGAACTTGCCATCAGACTTCACACGAAGTGCTTGTTTTCGCCTGTCACCCGTTGGGTGCTCGTGTCAAAATGGCCGGAAACCCTTGAATCACAGGCCTAAACTGCATGAATCACGCCATCACGATCAATCCATCTGGGAAATCCGGGGACAAAGAACTTGGGGCGCTGAGGGAAGGTTCACATGCGCGATGAGACTGGCGGCATGAAACGGCCAGATCAGCCGGGAATCACCCAGACACCCCCTATACGAAACCGCGCGGCGGGCAAGTTACCCCAGCCGGTTGTGATCGGCACGCGATCGGTCCGGTGGTGCGTCGACGACATCCACGCTTGGCTGGCGGCTGGGTGCCCCGACCGTGGCACTTGGGATGAGCTTCGTCGCAACGGGAGGCCGAGCGATGACAGAACAAAAAGGCCCGCCGGGTAAGCCCACCGCGACGGGCGAAGATCGAAGCGCACAAAACCATACCCGCGTGTCCGATCCGGTGCAAGCGCTGCTACCACGATTGTCTAACGTCAAGAAAGTTGGCTCAGGGTGGACGACCCGCTGCCCCGCTCACGATGACGAACATCCATCATTGTCGATTTCCGAGGGAGTGGACGGGCGAGCACTGGTGCACTGTCAAGCGGGATGTGCGGCGGCTGACGTGGTGGCGGCACTGGGGGTGTCAATGGCCGATCTGATGCCCGAACGCCTCGACAGCCCGAAGCCTACGAGCCGGCGACGTGCCACGCCCGCCAGAACGTACAAGACCGTCGATGACACTGTAGCGGCACTTCTGCGAATACCGGAACTGCGCGCCGGAAAGGTAACGCGATACGAGTACACTGGCAGATACCTTGTACTACGTTTTGACTTCGACGACGACCGGGATAAGACCTTTCGCCCGATCCACCAAACCGATGACGGCTGGGCTGTCGGCGACCTGTCCGGGAAGTTGCCTTTGTACCGTGTCGAAGAGTTGGCCGAGGCCGACCACGTGTGTGTCTGCGAGGGTGAGAAGGCCGTCGATGCGGTCCGGAGCATCGGGCTGTGCGCTATCACTAGCGCACACGGATCGCAGTCGGCACAGCGCAGCGACTGGGCACCACTTAAGGGTAAGTCGGTTGCAATCTTACCCGACAACGACCAGCCGGGTTTTAGGTATGCCGACACTGTGGCACACATTCTGACCGGGCTCGGCTGCCGCGTAAAGATCGTCCACCTGGCGGGGCTACCCGAGGGCGGCGATATCGTCGACTTCATCGACGCCCGCGATTCCTGTGACAGCGACGACTTGCGCCGGATGATCGAGGAGATTGTTGCAGCGACACCCCAGTGGCAGCCAGCGAAAGCGTCCGACGGATGTGAGACATTGCAATGGCAGCCATTTCCCGTAGAGGTTCTACCCGAGCCGGTGGGCTTATTCGTTGCCAAGGGCGCGCGGGCGATCGGCTGCGATCCGAGTTACATCGCATTACCGTTGTTGTCGGGCCTGGCATCGGCGATCGGAAACACACGATGTATCCAGCTAAAGCGCGGATGGAGCGAACCTGCGATTGTGTGGACCGCGATCGTGGGTGAATCGGGCACCCTGAAAACACCGGCCTTTAAGCCGGCAATGAAGCCTATCCGCGATCGGCAAGATCGAGCACTAAAGCGCTATGCCGAGGCCCTGGCGAGCTACGAATCTGATGTTCTGCGATACGAAAAGGAATTAGGAGAGTGGAAACGTAAACGTAAAGACGCTGGCGACCCGCCCGAAAAACCACAGCCCCCGCACGCCGAGCGGTGCATCGTGAGCGATACCACGATCGAGGCCCTGGCCCCGCTACTGCTGGCAAACCCGCGCGGTCTACTTTTGGCGCGCGACGAGTTGGTCGGGTGGTTCGGTTCGTTTGACCGCTACGCTGGTGGCAAGGGCGGTGCCGATGCGGCGCACTGGCGATCAATGCATAACAGTGAAAGTCTGGTGATCGACCGCAAGACCGGTCCCTTGCGCACGATCTACGTCCCGAACGCATCGGCGAGCATAACCGGCGGGACGCCTCCGGGCAGCTTCAATCGTGCGTTGGGTATCGAGCACCGGGAATCTGGCCTGCTGGCCCGACTGTTGTTGGCGATGCCCCCGCGCCAGCCGAAGCGATGGACCGAGGCGGAAATCCCGCCGAGTGTTGAAGCGGCTGTCAAGGCCGTGTTTGACCGGCTGTACGAGCTGGAACCTGACTACGATCGGGACGGCGACCCGTACCCCCGGATTGTCCGGCTGGCACCCGAGGGAAAGCAGGCGTGGATCGTGTTCTATGACGCCCACGCCCAGGAACACGCCAGACTGACGGGCGATTTGTCGGCAGCTTGGAGCAAGCTTGAAGGATACGGCGCGCGGCTAGGCGAGCTGCGATCGTTGACGTGGGGATCGTTCGACCTGACCGCCAACCCGCCGACCGTCACCGTCGAGGCGGCGTACAGCAAACGTCGGCGCAAGGACACGCTACCGCTGAAGGTGTCTACGGCGCAAATGCTCGCCCGCTGGTGCGTTTGTTCAGGACCGGTGGACTCAGAGCACCCGATATTCCCCACGATGCCCGAGAAGCTTGCCAAGATGCTGCGGACCGACCTGGCGAATACTGGTATCGCCTACCGGGACGATGCGGGGCGTGTGGCCGACTTTCACGCCTTTCGCCACACCTACATCACGAACCTGGCCCGTGGTGGAGTCTACCCTAAGATAGCACAGCAGCTTGCCCGGCACTCGACGATCACGCTTACGATGGACCGCTACTCGCACACGGCGGTCGGTGAGCTGTCGAACGCCCTGAACGTGCTGCCGGATCTGTCACCCGGCAAGCCAGAGCGCGAACAGCAAAAGGCAACTGGAACCTGTGATATCGTCCCGAAAAGCTTACCGATTTCCTTACCGACTTCCTTACCGAAATGCTTACCTACACCCGTTGCATCGCGTTGCATCGCGTTGCGTCAATGATGTGTCACTACGCCGCACAGGACTCGAACCTGTAACCTTCGGTTCCGTAGACCGATGCTCTATCCAATTGAGCTAGCGGCGCGCCGGTTGTCGGTTGCGGGTTTAGATTGCGAAGTCCCGGATCAATGGCGCACCAGATCAGCACGTCCGTCGAGCACGTCCGTCGGCCATCCGCAATCAACGTAGGCATCTTACCGTTCAGACGAACGTGGACAAGAGGCAACGAGGGAATTGCGCCGAACGTCGGACGGCCCAAAAGTCGAAAGACCGAGACATCAAAAACGGCACACCGGAATAATCTCGACTTTGTAGCGTGTCGATTCCGATGCGACGGGGTGTCGACATCTCGAGAGCGCCATCACGTTTGGCTAATCGGGCTGCTTGTCGCCGGTTGGCTCCTCCGTGGCGGCGGCCGATTTGAACCGGGCCAGGGCCTTCTTCATGTCGCCGGCCCCCGAACAACCCCCACAGAGTTCGATGGCCTTTCCCTCCAGCTCAACGGCGTCTCGAGCATTCCCTGTCTTAAACTTGGCCAAGGCGAGTGTGTCAACAAACATCCAGTTCCCATGATCGGTCATCTCGTTGGACCGCTCGGAGAACCTCAGGGCCAAGTGGTCATAGCCTCCGCCGTATTGATCTTCGGTGAGCAGGCCCCAGGCGAAGCCGTTTAGTGCCTTGGCGTTGTCCTTGAGCTTGTCGAAGAGGGCGTCGGCACAAGCAAGCGCGGAATCCCGGTCCTTCTTTCCGGCAGCGAGTATCTTGAATTTGGCTCTTAGAAGTTTGGAGCTGTCCGGTTGCTCGCGCAGTTGCTCTTCCACGGCTGCCAGTGCCTTGTCCCAATTCTCGGCACGGATTGCCTGGGTGAGACGGCCGTTGGCTTCCTGCTTGCGCGACTCTTCAGTGACCATCTTCGCCACGAGGTCACCAACATCCGGGATCCCGCCCACCATGGCTGACAGCCGAAACAGTTCGCCGGAGTGCTCCACAACCACGGACGCAACGGTATTAGAAAGCGCGCTCAAGAACGGCTCCACTTCCTTCACTTCGCTCGGCGACATGAAAAGCCTGGCGATTTCCATACATCGGCCGGCGTGGGCAAACAGGGCCTTCGTGCTGTCGTCGCTAAGCCGCGAGAGATTCGCGGCGAAGGCGTCGTCGTTGAGGATCGATTGGCCGCTGCGTTTGGCGAGGATCGAGCGGGCCATCGCCAACCTGCTCGATGAAACCAGCACGTCGTTGCCGATCGTCGTGAAATAGATGGTAACACCCTCGGGAAGCCGATAGCCGCGAGCCTCAATGCCTTCGATCTCAACGGGTGCTCCCTCGATGACACGTGCGCCGGCCGCGAGGCTGGCGATGCCGAGCATCTGTGTCCAAAGGGCTTGAGACTTTGCGGGGTCCACAACAGTGATCGCCGCGGCCACATCGGGTATCGGCGGGCCGCTGCTCTTGCCAACCGGTGCCTCGGGCGGCAGAGCGAAGACCGCGAAGCTGGTAATGTTGCCGAAGATTTCCCGGCCGAAGTCCAACGCCGTTACGATCGGCGGCGTACCAGCGGCACCGGGCGACGTCGAGCTGTATCGAGACGGGGCTTCATTCATTGCGCCGGCAAGAAACGCCGCTGCACCCGCGGGCACGCACTTGAGTGTCTCGTGATTGATGGCCGGCGTGCGGAGGAAATTGTAGATCAGGTTGTGATGACCTTCATCGAGACGCAAACCAAGGTCGAGGAAAACCCCATCGTCGGCGACGCCGAAACGGCCTGTCAGCGAATGAAGGCTGTCGAGGTCGAGCACGGCCTGGGCCATGGCCAGCTCACGGCTCGCCATCGCGCCGGCGGCCATCATTCCTTTGAGCATGGGCATCATGGGTTTGGCGTTTACGAAGAAAAGCAGCAGCGAATCATCGCGATCCGTGATGATCTCCGTCAGGCCGGGGTTCGTGGCCAGCGAGCGCTTCTTCGCACCGCTGAGCCGATCCAAGACACCCTTGATTTGACTGCGTTCGCTGCTGACGACCACTAGTCGCGAGGTGAGCGTAACAAAGGCCTTGCCCTCCACCTGATACGTGGCGAAGCCTTCAATCGGTTCGGTGGCCTGACCACCGATGGGAAGTGCAGTCTCGATCAGACCGCGAACGACTTCCAAATCTCCGGGATGAAAGACAAGGACGCCGGACGGGACCTGCTTCAGCGGGTTGAAGCCCGTGATTGCGACGGCTGCACCGCGGATGCCGAGGCCCTCTCTGATAAGTGCCGGGCTGATCGCAATACGTCTCTCGCCTTTTGTCGGGATTCGGTCGGCCTCCGCCAACAGGCCGAGTTCATTCAAGAGCTTCAGAAACTGGTCGCCGGGGCGTTTGATCTCCACATAGGCCCAAGCTTCCGGCGGCATGAGCCTTGCGAAATCGCCGCTGGCGAGTTCTTCGCGGCAGATAGCCAAGTGGGCTTTCGCTTGCGACCGGAGCTCGGGATCGGCCTGGTGGTCTGAGGCGATCTCCTGGTAGAGTTCGGCGGCTGCGGCCCAATCGCCCCCGGCCTGTTCGAGGTAGAAAGCCCGATAAAACTTGTCCTCGGCCGACTCAGCGCGGGCAATGCCCGTGGTACCGGCCAACACGACCAACATCCCGATCAAGATTCGATTGCGCGATGCTTTCAAAAACATGAACACGCCTCCTAGTTGATAAACAGCCCGCAAGGCACCAAATCTATAGGGTGGATTCGGAACAAGCAGCAAGATATTGCGTATCCAAATGTATAGATGTGTCGATTGAATGCGAGGTTAGCCCGTCCGAGCGAGGAATTTTGTACGATTTTGTAACCTCGATGTAATCCCCAGTCGACCGGCTTGACAACCTACGACGGGTGTAGTAGACTTTCTCCGACAAACGTAGTAGAGTTCTGTTTTTCACCGGCAATAAGCCATGGCCGATCGACAATACGAGCTTGGGGTCGCTGAGCTGGACGCGCTCAAGGTGCTGTGGGGTCACGGTCCCGCGACGGTGCGGAAGGTGATGACGCATCTGCACGAAGGTGGGCGGCGGGTGGCGTATACGACGGTCCAGACGTTGCTGACGCGGCTCGAGCAGAAGCGCTACGTGACGAGCAACAAGTCGGAGTTCGCCTACGTCTATCGGGCGAAGCTGACGCGCGACCGGGTTACGCAGTCGCGTCTCAAGACGCTGGTCAACCAGTTGTACGACGGAGCGGCCGGCCCGCTCGTATTGCAACTGATACGCACGGAACAGTTTACCGCGGAAGAGATTGAAACGCTTCAGAAGCTGATCGACCGGTTGGATTCGGAAACCGAGCGGTCCGCACGGTAGGCGGAGGCCAAGGATGAGCACGTGGGCAACACTGGGAGCGGACCTGCTGTGGCGGCAGGCGCTTGCAGCGATTCCGCTCGTGTTGCTCGTCGCGGTGATCACGCGCTGGCTGCCCTGCCGCCCCTCCACCCGCCACGTTCTCTGGTTGATGGTGCTGCTGTGGTTGGTTGCAGCCCCGCTGCTGCCCGAAGCCCCGGCGCTACCACAGGTAGCCCCATTGCGGATTGCGGATTTCGGATTGCGGATTGATTCGGAGGAACCAGAAACCGCTAATCCACAATCGACAATCCACAATCGACAATCCGAAATCCGCAATCCCCAATCCGCAATCGATACTGGCCGTACTTCGCGGAGGTCAGTGGCCCGTTCTTCTGACACGCGGTCCAATCGCGTCGCCGACCGACTGGAAAGTCGGTCCCACACGACTAAGGGCGAGGCGCTTCCCGCGTGTCAAGGGCCGGGTGCGCCCAAGATGCTCGCCCAGGCGACCGGCGCCAACGGGCCACTGACCGTTTTTGATAGGAAACCCCTGCCAACTGCGCGGCGGCCGTCAACAATGTGGCGTCCCCAGCGCAACTCGTCGCTCACGCCAACAAACGACGGAAGACCACGGGCCCAAAAGCCGCGCCACATTGAGATCGGAGGTCAACGGGATGAAAACCCGGGCCAGATTACGTCGCGCCGGTGGGTCGCAGGATTGATTGCCGTTCGCGATGCGATCGGTCGTCTGCCGCCGCTTCCGACGAACGTCTGGTTTGCAGGGGCGGCGGCGCTGGCGTTGTGTGGTCTGATACGCATGATCCGGTTTTACCGGCGGATTTCTTCGGCGTCACAGGCTTCAAGTTCGGTCAGACGCATGGTATCCCAGGCTGCTCGCGAACTCGGCTTGCGACGCATCCCCGAGACGTTGATGGTCTCCGGCCGCGTTTCCCCCATGATCTGGTGCGGTCAGAGGCTGCGTTTGATCCTACCGGCGGCACTGTGGTCGCAGCTCGATGATGCCGGGCGACGGGCCGTGATCTTTCATGAGTTGGCCCACGTGCGACGGCGTGACCATTGGGTGTCCTGGGCCGAGATGGTCATCGGCACCCTCTATTGGTGGAACCCACTCGTGTGGTGGGTGCGCCGTCGGCTGCATGCTGAGGCTGAACTCTGCTGCGACGCATGGGTGACCTCGCTCATGCCGCGTGGCCGACGCGCTTACGCCGAAGCGCTGCTCCAAACGAAACAGTACATCCGCGAAGGGCCTCGTTGGACGCCCGCCATGGGCATGGGTGTGATCAGAGGGCGAGCGGGACATTTAGCTAGGAGAATCACAATGGTTATGACGAAGAGTGTGAAACCCAGGTTGTCGGTGTCAGGGATTGCGATGGCGTTGGTGATTGCTACGACCGGCTGGTTCACGACGCCGGCGAAGTCCTGCCCGCCGAAAGAGAAATGCATCCAGGCGGCTGAGGCGGAAGCATCAGCGGTGTCGGCGCCCTGTAAACATGGTAAGTCCTGTAAGCCGTGTAAGGCGCGCGATAAGTTCTCGAAGGCACGAAGCACGTTCGAAGAGTACCTGGTCGCCAAGCAGAGCCACGCTCCCGAACTGGCCACCGCGTACGGCATGCTCCTGCCCCCTCATGCGCCGGGGCTTGGTATGGTCGGCGGATCGCTTTTGCTCGCCGGGCACGACGAGGACGATCTGGAAGATCGGCTCGCACGGCTCGAAGCGGAATTGGAACGACTGGCCATACACCTCTCGGAACTGACGGGCGAACGTGTGCATAAAAAGCACGCCAAGCGTGCCAAGGTGAAGCGCGAGAAGCGCGAGGGTGTGAAGGCCAAATGCGAGAAGGGCAAGCATACAAAGGCCAAATGCGAGAAGGGCAAGTGGGACAAGGTCAAGGCCGAGAAGCGCAAGCGAGTAAAGGTCAAGGCTCCAAAGGTTCGGGCTCACAAGGGCCCGCACCCGCCGTATGAAGCGCCGGCCCCACCTCCAAGGCGTCCGCGTCCACCAAGGCCGCCTCGCGCCGGTTTCAGCCCAGACATCGAGTTTTTTGATGCTGGGGGTGACAGTGACGAGACCATGATCCGCGTCTATAAACTGCCGGACGGCAAGCGCGAAGCGCTCACCGAGCTGATGGTCCGCAATGATGTCCCGATCCTGGTCCGTCCACTGCCCGAGGGGATCGAAGTTCACGCGACGCCGCGCCAGCAGCACATCTTCTGTGCATTCATCAACATGATTCATCCGAGGGCCGACGGCAGATCGGACATAGGCCCCGGCGAGCGTAGGTTTGACGACGATACCTTCCTCCACGAGGGGCCGTCCGAAAGATTCTATGAGCGGCAACCGAGACCGGAGCGCAGACGTCGGGCCAACCGGGACACGGGCCGCCCGGAGGCAGGGGAACGGGACGCATTCGCTCGTGATCAGGCGATGCGCGAGCATGTAGAACAGGCGAAGATGCTCGCCAGGGAGCAGAAGCGTATGGAGGCTGAGGCGAGGCGCATCGAGAAAGAGGCGGATGCGCTTCGGGAGCAGGCTGACAGGGTCAGGGATGACGCCGACGACGTCAGGGAAGAAGCGGACGAAATCAGGGAACGGGCTGAGGAACTCAGGGAGAAAGCCGACGAGCTGAGGGAAGAGGCGGAGTCTAAGGGTGAAGCATCGGCCGCGGAATTCCTGGCTAAGGCCGAAGCCCTCATGCGTGAGGCTCGCGAGGTCGAGGATCATGCCCACCACAAGGAGTTGGAGGCCACCAACGTGGAGCGGGAGGCCGAGGACATCGAACGGCACGCAGAGGACCTTGAGAGAGAGGCCAATCGAGTCGAGGAGGAGGCGGAAAGGGTAGAAGAGGAAGCGGAGAGGGTGGAGGAGCGGATGGAAGAGTTGGAAGAGCAGGCGGAAGAAGCGGAGGCAAAGGCGCGCGAGCGCGACAACGAGATGTAGGCGAGCCCGCTCCGCCGACCTTCACACGGGCTGTAGAGGCCCATTCGGTATAAACTTGTCAAAAGCGGTTCGGAACGGGCGACACTCCTCGTCGTAGTTGTTGACAACGAGCCGGACGCTCGCAATCTCAACTCGCAGGCCACGAAGGTTGTATCAGCGCAGCGGTTTCGTCCATTGCCCGGCTTATCAACGCGAGAACATGCTCCCTTTTTCGTGAAGGGTGCGACGCTGCCTCTTGTGGGCGGTGCCTACGATCTCGCGTTTTCATGGCTTCTTGAGAAACATTATTGACAGACCGTGGCATCACGTGGTAGAAGCAGTGCGGATAACACTGCGTGGTTCGTCCCATGCGTGTTGCGTCGAGGGTGGGCACAGGAGGTACGTCATGAAACGGCTGGCGGGGGTAGCGATGTTGGTGGCGATGGCCTACCCGTGCTTCGCGCGGGCGCCGCTCCAGCCCGCAAGGAAATCTGAATCCGCCGTACGCCGGACCTCCCCGGGACTTACCCGGGAGCAGGCCCAGGCCGCGATAGCTCGCATCACGGATATCTACCGGAACGCCACGGAACTGGCGTTCGTCGCGGACATCGCCCAGGAGGGGATGGGGGCGTACCATATCCATGCGCTTCACAGGTCGGACTTCGTGTGGTTTCTGGTGGAGGAGCACGGCAAGCCCCTGTATGAGGCGTCGGCCCTGCGGGTCGACGCGCTTGTGCCCGCGGGAAAGTCCGTGGGAATGTGGATGGTGGTCGATAAGAACTATAGCACCGGTGGCTCCATGTCGGTTTTTCCGGTCGACGAAGAGAGTTTTCCCGACGGCTGGCGATCCCAGAACGGCGCGAATTACGTCCCCTGTCTGACCGATATCGTCAATCGCCCGCTCGTCGGTCCGCGAAGCAACATCGTCTACCACGTTGACAAACTTCTGGGAACGAGGGCGGATCTGCTCCCGAGTCGAAAGTATATGAAACCCTCGGAGTATCTACCTGTCCTTCGCGAGCAAGGTTACATCGATTCGAGTTTTCCCACGGATAAGATTCTCCATGTTTGGAGGAGGCAAGCAGGTCCGGCTTATATGGGTAATGAGGGGACAGATGTCGTAACACTCTGTATGAAGGAAAACGAATGGGTTGTTCTCCGCCGAATGACGATGCGAGGGGAGGATGTCACGGTTAAGGACACATGGAAGGTCGATCCCAAGAGTGGCTTGATTGTCCAATGGGATCGCGACTTCGGGCATGACCCGATCCAAGTAGGCCGAATACGAACTGCCGAGTTCGTATATTTGACAAATGAGGCTCCGCAGGTCAAGCTTATAAGACGAGAGTCGTCCAACGAGCCGTAGAAAGTGTGGAATCGTGGTAATGGAGATTGGGTGTTTTCAGTTGGAGGAACGGTCGTGAGAAAGACACTGTGCAGGCATAGGGTTTCGGTATTGGCGCTCGTGTTTTTGCTGATGGGCGGGTGCGGCGTTTCTTTGGAGGAACCGCCGAAGATCACCGGTGTGCTCAAGGAGTGGGGAGTCGATCCGGGCAACCCGAATGACGTGCAGTCGTTCGAGAATGGGCTTCTTTCCGGCGTCGAGGTGAAGTATGACCTGACCGTCCAGAAGGTGGACCCACCGGCGATGGAGAACCGGTCGTTTTTCGACGGTACGACGGGGATCCAGCGCGAGGTGGAGGTTGTTCGGTTCGCGGGTTACGGTACGCGCGACGGCATACCCAGCGCGTATACCGGTGACCTCTACATCTTCGACCACACGGGGGACGTGTGGACCACCCTGGTGTGGATGGAGATCGAATTGAGGATCGGCGGTGAGGTGATCAACGAGGAGGGCTGGCGGGTCTCCGCGCGGGGTAAAGGATGTGTCTCGAGCCGGCTCGACCAAAGTAGATTATTGTATTGTGGTTGCGACGTTGTTGGGGGCACGGTCAACGGGAAGGCTTGCACGGAGCAGCAGTGTCAAGACTTAACAACGTGTAAAAAGAAGAAAGGTGGTGGGACCGTCAATGGGTCCTGTTTCCTTGGGGCAACGGCGAGGTAATAACGGATGGGACATGATCGCGGGTACCATACCCAAGCGCAGTGCGGCCACGCTGAGCATGCCTTGGGTTTATCCATTGATCCGTCACTCCGAGACTCTGCGTCCCTCCGTGCACTCCCGTTCGACGAGCTTTCACGACTCCTTGGAAATGCGAATAAAGGCGATATGGTGGTCATTGCTTACCATGAGATTATGTGGGATTTGTTGGAGATGTTGAACGAGCAACGGGTGGTCGAAATCCCGGGAATACTGCGAGGACGAGGAAACCAGGAAGAGGTCGGCAGGCTTGTATTCATCGTAAGAGAATAAGACCGTCTAATAAAACGAGCCGCGGGCTTGAAGCCCGCGCGGAGCATCGAGAGACGACGATCGACCGTGGTCCGGTTTTGCTGCGCACTTTAAGGTTTTTCCTCCACCCGATCGCTTGTCTGGGAGGTTCGGATATGAGGCGTTGTTGCAGAGGTCCGGGGAAGTCATGGTTGGCAACGCTTGCTGTGTTGGGTATCTTCAGTTTTGCAGCCTCTGGGATAAGTGCGCAGGACGCACAAAACGACGGACCCGACCCTGCATTGCGCGATTACCTCAGTGCCAACGGGCTGCTGAATCGCGGGCTTTACGAACTGGCGACGGCCGAGTATCGCAAGTTCCTGTCCGAGCATGAGGATCACGAGAAAGCGCCGGTCGCTCGCTACGGTCTGGGGGTGAGTCTGTTCCGGATGGGAAAGTTCGAGGCCGCCGTCACAGAACTCACACCTCTGCAAGAGTCATCGCACTTTGAATTTGCGGCAGAGACCGGGACGATTCTCGGGCAGTGCCATCTAGCCCGCCAGCAATATCCCGAAGCGGCGGAAGCGTTCCAATGGGTTGTACGCAAGCATGGCGGTCACGACCTGGCCGATGAAGCCGCCGCGGGTCAAGTCGAAGCGCTATACTTCGACGGCCGGTATGATGATGCAATTGACGAGTGCCAGAAATTCGTCACTCGATGGTCCGACAACCCGTTGCGAGAGCGCATCGAGTTCTTCGGAGCGTTTGCGGCGATGGCACGGCACGACGACGCCAAGGCCGCCGACCGGTTCGCGGCGCTGTTGGAGCGGTACCCCAACGGTCCGTTCGCGGAGCAGGCTTCGCTGCTTCTTGCGCAGTGTTATC
>JBARRC010000636.1:0-2724 GCA_049644045.1 Phycisphaerae bacterium | reverse complement strand
CGACGGCAATTATCAAAGTGCCCTTGCGGCCGCGCGACGGGCGATCGAAATCAACGAGAACGAGACGAACGCCCTCGCGGTTCTTGCCAGGGTGCTGTCACTGCGTGTAAAGGAAGCGCCCGCTGAGGCGGCCAGGCGCGCTTACGACGCGGAAGCGCTCCCGGCACTTCGCCGCTTGGTGGAGGTGAACCCGAACAGTTGGATCGCGCCGAAGTATCTGGCCGACATCGCGATGCGCCGCAACGACTTCGATTCGGCGATCCAATGGCTCCAACAGTTGCAGCGGCTTTGCCCGATGGACCCGGCAAGTTGGCGAGGCCTGGCCGGGATCTATTGGGAGCGCGGGGCGTATGATCTGGCGCTTCCCCAGCTTCTGGAACTCACCCGGATCGAGGAGAGCGATGCCAAAATCCCGGCGGAAATCGCCAAAATCTACAAAAGTCGCAGCCGTAACCGTGTGGGACCGACTTTCCAGTCGGTCACTCGCCTGCGAGAGGCGCAGTACTGGTATCGCCGCGCCCTTAACGTCGATCCGTTCAGCGTCGAAGTCCACAAGGCACTGGCCGACACCTGCATGCAGGCCGGCGACACGAAGGCCGCCCTGGACGAATACAAAGTGCTCACACAACTCGAGCCGGATAACCCCAAGCGCTTCGAGGACGCCGCGTTCGCGGCGCACAAGCTCGGTGCCGGCGACCAGGCACAACAGTTCGCCAGAAAAGCCGTCGCACTCGATCCGTCCTCCTCCGCCCGCACGTTGGCGGAGTAAGGAAAAGGGGGACGCAGCTCGTTTTCGACGTCCCTACCGTTTCACTTCGGCTTTCTTCGGCCGGCATGGTGGGCGCCACGAGACCGCCACAATCCAAGGAACTTTTTGGGAGGAGAACCTCATTTTCTATCCCTGGTTTCGGAACATCCCTTGCTGTGCGGAATCTGTTCCTTCTCGCTCTTGCCCGTGGTGCTTATTTGCTGTTTATCGTTTCTTCGCAATATAGCCTATTTCCGTCCAGACGTGTTTCCCTTGCTCTGTAAAACGTTCCACCCATCGTTTTTCTTTACGAAGATACGTGTAATTCTGAAAGAAGTTGTCCGGTTCAGTATCTGAATAAAGACTGTGAATACCTTTCTCTCCGTCCTCCTCGTAATCATATTCCCCAGGACCCCGCGCTTGCTCCTCCCCGCAGCGCCCACCATCAACCGAGCAGAAACTGACAAAACAGAGCCCGCCTCTCTTTAAGACACGGGTTATTTCCTGCATGGCAATGCCGGCATCGTTCTTCGTCATGTGGCAAATGGAGGCGTATGAATAAACAAAGCTCATTGATTCATCGGTAAATGGAAGTTCACGCACGTCGCCTTGTGATATATCTAATTCCATGCAATGATCCTTGCAGAACTGCCGAGCGTGCGCCACCTGTTTCTCCGAAATGTCGATACCGTGCGTTCTAAAGCCATATTCAAAGAACAGAGCGAGGGGAGGCTCTGAACCTCCTGCCCCGCAATCCAAAACCTCCTTCTCCAGTGGGCTATCATTGCAATACGATAAAAACGTGTAAAGAGGTGCTGGTGCTATAATAGTCTTTTTCATCTTGAGCGTCTCGTTGATGGTCAGTTGGCCCGCACAACGGACCCTGCCGTTTATATTCACGATCTCCAGGAGGAAGGTGGGTCGATGACCCACCCTACGGCTGGGTGGCACGCCAAAGCCAAAGGCGCCGGCACGAGCAACGAGGCAAAAACCAGCATGGCGGCGCTGCGCTTGGCCATGCCACCCGTCGCTGCTCGTCGAGTGGGGCCTGCATCGCTGGGTGCGGCAGGCCGGGCTATCCGGCTCCAAGATGATCCCCGCATTGCAGTCGGTCCTCTCGATGCTGGCCCTCAAGCTCGTGGGCACCGCCCACCAACCGTCTACTCCTTCACGGCGTCGAAGATCGCTGAGACGCACTTTGCGCACGACTTCAGATCATCAATTGGTCCCAGCCACCCGCAAATTGGTGTGTTATATGCCTCCGGATCTCCACGGCGCATGCGCTCGATAAACTTGTCGACCTCGTCCGCATTAAGCCCGGCGAACGTCCTGCACAATCGATGTGCCCGGTCAGTCGCTGATTCCCATGGGCGCACGTGGAAGCAGAAGGCAAACACCGGAAGCGCAATAGGGAGCATCAACACGGCAAGCTGCACGAGGCGCTTTCCAATTGGCCTTTCCGTGCCTTGTTGACACCAGCGCCAGAAGGCCCCCGGTAGGCTGATGAAGAATCCGATGTAAGCGCCGATGAGAGCATTGCCGCCCACACCCAAGAGCAACATGCGTTCTAGATCCTGAATTCCCCCGTCCGTGTATGCCCCATTCCCCCAGAAGAAGACGAAGGGAAGAAACAACGGCCCAGCGAGACACATAAAAGACCCGAGCGTGGCGACGAGACCGAAGACTCCTCCCAAGAACCCCCCGACGATCATGCCGACGAACACATTCGAAGCCAAGCCTTCCGAGGATACTCGGCGAAGGACAAACCATACGATCGCTGCAATTATCACCCACGGTGCGGCGAGGGGGATTAGGGCTTGAGGGCGTGAAATAGCCACAAGCTGCGAAGTGAGCAAAGTCGCATCCATTGTGTTTCCCTACCATCGTATGCAGAGTGTAGGGCAGGTGGAGCGACGCGCCACCTGCCGCTCCCGTGTTTCGGCAGGTCTCGTCCCTCGACCTGCCCTACTCTGCTA
>JBARRC010000635.1:0-4565 GCA_049644045.1 Phycisphaerae bacterium | reverse complement strand
CGGATTGATGAGAGTCTAAGGAGAAGCGCGATGAATGTCACTTTATGGTCTCCTTTCAAATGGTGCGGAAGAATAGTGCCACTGACAGGTGGTGCATGGCGTCGAGGTGCTCGGGCGCGCCCCAAGGTTGGTTGGAACACCATATCTGCACTCGGTGTTGAGGGAATAGGGTCGAAGATTAATCTCATCAGTATCTTGACCTCCTTTCTTGTAGGGGCGCTTCCGGAAAGCGTTGCCAATGCTCAGCCCCTCCTCGACTTTGGCGATGCAGCAGGGTATCCAGTCGTCTCACACGCGGCGGTAAATCAAGAGTGGCTCGCTGCTAGTCCGACGGGGACTACGACAGCTGAACCAGCTCCCCTGGCTGTGGACTTTGACGATGCCGGCATGATCCTCTTCTGTCTGGCGCCAGCAATGGGGGGCGTGTGTCCGGGAGCGGTTGCAATTCCAGTTGGCGTAGACGCGAGTGCGCCTGCCGGCTTGAGGTTTCTGAACGTCGTTGCGGATCTGAACGGGAACGGAGTCTTCGGGGACATCGTCCCCTTGGTGGAACATCTAGTTCAAGACATTGCTGTGCAAGTCAAGCCAGGTGCGTTCGCCTGGGTCGTTGTGGTTGGGTACCCGATACGCGTGGGTCCCGTCTGGGTGAGGGCGACGCTAACGCGCAACCCGATCGGGGTTCAGAACTGGAACGGGGCAAACATCGGCGGGGTGCCTTTCGCGTTCGGGGAAACTGAGGATGTTCTGTCGCTGACTCCCCTCTTCCCGCCACCGCCTTTGGCGAAGAAGAAGTGTCTTGGCGACAAGATGCCAAAGCTTGTCAGGGTCAGGCCGAATTACATTCGGGCGCCGCGCTCGTTCCAAGTCGATGTTTGCGTGGATAAAGGTAACTGCTGTACGCGCGTGGATATCGTTAATTGCGTGCCCGCGCCCGGCCCCCCCACCGGTCCGAACATCGTGCGAGATCCGACCGACGTTCTGGGATTCTTCTGCAAACTGCCGCGCGGGGTACTCGCGCGCAGCCCCCCGGGACCGGGTGTCTTCTTGGGAGCCGGCTACGCGTCCTCGGCTTCGAAGCCAGCATTCAAGTGCTTCGGATTTCCGCAATCCTACGGCTTCTACGCGTACTATTCACCGCCGTTCGACGCGAGGATCTGGCGGTGCCAGGCGGTGCTCGTGTTCGACCCCGACGGGCTCCCTGTGCTTTTCTACGACACGACGGAGGAGGCGCCTGGTCGTCACCGGAACGACGTCTACATCACCGAGGACTGTGGTGATGAAGTTGTGGGTGCGGAGGAGGATTGCGACCCACCGGGGGATCAGGGCGAGTGCGGCCCCGGGTATGTGTGTAACGCGACATGCTCGGGGTGTGCCCCGGTCGTCACCGACGTCTGCGGTAACGGAATCATCGAGACGGGCGAGGTGTGCGACCCTCCGGCAGAGGAGGGAGGATGCACCTCTGGTGGGGTGTGCAACAGCACCTGTAGTAACTGTACGCCCTGTGGCAATGGAGTCGTTGATGCGGGGGAGGTGTGCGACCCTCCCGGACAAGTGGCGCAATGTGCATCGGGATATGCGTGCTCGGAAGACTGTACGCAATGCGTTGTGGTTGAGCTCTGCGGCAACGGGCAGATCGATGCCGGAGAGCACTGCGACCCGCCCGGTTCGACGGGAGATTGCCCGGCCGAGGAACTGTGTAACCTCAGCTGCACGGCGTGTGAGCCTGCCGGGGCCTGCTGCGTGTCGGATGGATCTTGCGTAGAAAGCACGTTCGCGGAGTGCGAGGAAGCGCAGAGCGTTTACTATGGTAATGGGACCAGCTGCGAGCCGAACCCGTGCAAAGGCGCGTGTTGCGAGGTGACTTCCGGATCCTGTTACCACGAGTTTCCCCAGGACTGCGAGGCCGCTGGCAACGCCTTCAAGGGTGTCGGAACACCGTGCGGGTTCTGTGTCAACCCCGAAGATCTCGGCAAGCATTGTGACGACGACACAGACTGCAGCGATGTCGTTGACGCCTGCCAGGATCAGACGTGCAGCATTAGCCTGAAGCCTTGCTGGTCGGAAGATGTGCCACCCGTTTACCAGTGCACCATCACAGGCGAGACGTGCGTCGACCTGGCCCCCGCGTGCATCACGCAGGCCTGCTGCAATCTGGACTCCACGGAGGCTGAGTGCGGCGAAGCCGTCGGGAAAGGCAACACCTGCCTCGATGAGTTCGGGTGGTCGAATGAGGGGAGCCGCGGCTTCGCGACGGATTGCGATCCAAACGGCTGCGAGCAGACGGGGCCGTCGGGTGGCGCCACCACCTGTAACGACACCGAGGTCCATGCGATTTACGTTCCGCCTCTTGGGAGTGGCACTGTGACGTTGACCCTCACCGGCAACAACAGTACCGCGACGTTCGATGACTTCCCGGCCTGGTGTGACCTTGACATCTTCGACCCGGAAGGGTGGGCAAAGGACCCGGGTTGGTGGGAGGGGTTCGCCATCGACGCGTGTGCGAACGTCCGGATCGATCTGTGTTGTTCAGCCCCCACCGTTCAGCCAGCCTGGGGATACCTTTTTACCGGTTGTCCGTGTGCCGACGTGTTGGAGCCAAACGCTGTGGATCCGCCAATCGGCGCTGGAAAAGACGCAGCGGGCCTCGCGTATGGCGAGCCCTTCTGCGATGAGTACAACATGTGGCAAACGTACGGGCCACTGCCCCCCGGAACCTACTACTACCCGATCTACTCCGGTCCTGGCGGAACGCTGGGTGTCCCGCCTGGTGGAGAGTACCGGCTTCACATCACCGTTGGAGCGTGCCCAACGGCTGCCTGCTGCCAGCTCGGGTGCACGGGGGACACGAGCGTGATATGTCAGGTGGATGATGACTGCACCGCGGTCGGTGGCACCTGCGAGCCGCAGTGCCTCGAGCTGAACGAGCCCGATTGCAAGGCGAGGGTCGGCTGGTGGGGCGGCTGGGAGGACCCCCCGGACCCGATTTGTGACCACCCAGGCGAGTGCGACACGGGTGCATGCTGTCTCGAACCTTATGAGTGCATGGACGAAATGCCTGGGGCAGAGCCGATGACCAAGACCGGCTGCGACAGCCTCAGCGGCATCTACGTCGGCGGCGTTCTGTGCGACAACCCCGTCTTCTCGTGTCCGATCTGCCCGATCGAGTATCCCGACCAATGCCTTCCAAACGACCACGAATTCGGCGTGTACACCGACCTTGACGCTTCCAAGGACATCCGCCGTGTCGACGACTTCGTGGCAAACTCTCCTGAGATCAGCCAGGTCTGCGTGTATGGTGGCTGGGTCTATGCGGACAGTCCGGATTGGCAACGTACGGACTGTGCCTGCGTCGGCGACACCCAGGAGAATGGTTGCACCCCGCAAGTCCAGGACAACTTCACGGTCACTATCCGGGATGACAATGCCGGTCTTCCAGGAGATGTTGTTGGTTCGAGCTCTGCTTGGATGTGCCGGGCCATTGAGGAGGCAAATGCCTTCTACGACACGTGGGTGATTTCGCTTAAGCTTTCCACTCCGATCACCGGATTGAATGTGGGGGAAGTCCACTGGCTCGAAGTGGGCAACGACACCAGCCTCCCGGAGGGCAATGGATGTGCTTGGGTCTGGATGGCAAACCACGAGGGTGGCAACGATTGGCACGTGGTGGACTATAACGAGCAGTGGGAGGCGAGTGACGCCCAAGGGTATGACATGGCGTTCTGCATCGATCAGACGCTTACAAACCCCGATGCGCCGACGGGTCGCTGCTGCCTGTGCGATCCGCTCGGCGACTGCGTGGATGCGGTGACATTGCACGACTGCGAGGGTGCCCCCTTTGAGAGCGGGGACCTTGGCGGAAGATGGGACTGGGGTGTCGGTTGCGCCGACCCTCCGCCGTGTCCCGACACGCGACCGCCGGGCGATGTGTGTCTGGATGACATGCTGACTGCGCTCGACGGCATCAACGCTTTCTCCAACGAGTGTGCGGACACCGACGGTCCCAACCCGGTTCAGTGCCCCAGTCGTTGGAAGACATTCGGCAAGGACATCTGGTACGCCTACACCGCGACTTGCACCGGGCTCATGACTGTCAGTCAGTGCGAAGGCGCTAACTACAACGGCATCATGGCGATCTACACGAATGATACGGGCACCTGTCAGTGCCCGACCGACGCGACGACCCAATACGGTCTGTGCGCGGACGATGCCTGTGGTATTAATGGTGGCCCGGCGACAATCACCGTAGAGGTGGAGAAAGGCAAATGCTACACCATTCGCATGGCCGGATGGGCGGAAGACGATCGGCCCGATAAAGCCGACCAGACTGCCGGTACGTTTACGATTACCTGCGGCTACGAGTGCACGATGGCGGTGCCGCCGACTCCCGATGCGGTCGTGACTGACGTCGGAAACGGCACCAGGAACCGCTACCTCTCGCTCTCACATGTGGGCAGCCGAGCCCGCAACGTGGCGCTTCGCGTAAAGTTCGTGAGCCTGCCCATACCGCACAACTACGCGGACGGTCGGACGATGTGGGTCAAGCAACCCGAGCCGCGCTCCGAGAA
>JBARRC010000634.1:0-9715 GCA_049644045.1 Phycisphaerae bacterium | reverse complement strand
GCGATGGCCCTCGCCACATGGTCATAGGCGCTGCGGCCGAGTGCGACGATATAATGGTCGCCAAGTTGTCCCCACGTGATTTCGGCCCACGAAGGCAGCCGCCGATCACGAATCGTGAACGCGACATTTCCGTCTCGCGCTTGGGTTGAAAGGATGGTCTCGTTACTGTTCGTATAGGTGTTGAGCAGATGCTGGATTCGCCGCTCGAGGCCCGCGTTGGCTCCGCGGGTGTGGACGATCAAAGCCGCCTGCAGGTTGGCAAGCTCATGCCCGCCGTCCTCACGTGCTTTCGCGCTGATATCCAACAACACCACCGCATGCGGGTGCGCCAGGACCTCCGGCAAAAACGCGAGCCCATCGATCCAACAGCGTATCGACGAATCGGCCTTGGACAGAAGACCCACTTCGCGCGCTAGATCGGAAAGAAAAGCAGCCAATGCGAGAGCGGACCCACCGTCGCCCGAGGGCTGCGTGGAATCGCGCCCGGCAGCGAAGTACGCCGCCACGGCGTCGGCTGGAGCGACATCAATAATCGACGGCGGCACCGCGCAGACACGACCCGCGAGGGCTATAAGCAGTGCGCCGACCAGCAGTGGTCGGTCCCCGCGTCCCCCCTTAAGCTCGATGAAAGACCGCACCCAGGTATCTCCCGCAGGTAGCGAACGGCGTAATGCGGCGACGCCGACCGACTGGAAAGTCGGTCCCACATAGGTCCCGCTGGACCGAGAATTCTTTCTCGGTCCTTCCGGTGTGCCGAGAAAGGATTCTCGGCACAGCACAGATTCTCGGCACAGCACAAACTCTCGGTACAGCACAGACGCTGGGATCGCCCCGCCTACCCACCGCGTGGGGCACTATTCTATCCAGGATCAAGTCATATTCGTAATTCGTAATTTGTAATTTGTAATTCCTCCCCGCCCACCCGTTTCGGTCGATTTCCCGTCAGGTCAACGTGAGGGGGAAAATCATGTAAACTAGACGCATGCACGGGACAAGTCCGGCTTTGCCGGCGCGAAGGTGGTTTCCACACAAGATCTCTCTCGCACGCAAGATCAGTCTGCTGTTCGGGACGGCTGTTCTGCTAACGATCGCCGTCACGCTTGTCTTCCCCTGGATGCAGATGACGGCGCTGAACGAGCAGGCAATGCTCGTGCAAGCAACGCAGGTTGCGTCGACCGCGTATCAGGCCGTCGATCTTCATCAGCCGGATTGGAGGACTGCTCAGAGGCAATTGGAGCAGCGCTGGCCCTTGCTGGTGCGCGAGCTGGGCCTGCCGCTTCAGAAGCCGCGATTGGTGCCGGACAGCCCGTCGGTGGGGCCTGGCTTTCAACGGGACGCCATGGATCGACTCCGCCGCAACCCCCAACAGCGTCACTACTGGAGGATTCAAAACGATGGGCGGCTCTTTCGGTTTGCGATGGCCATCCGCGGGGCGGAGGCGGATCCGCATCCGCACGTGCTCCGGGGGATCATAGACGTTCGTCTGCCGATAGCTCAGGACGAAGGGGTCTGGAACTCCGTTGTGACCGTGCTCGCGGGCGCGAGCGGCGCGGTGCTGGCGATTCTCGTCTTTTACCTGGTGACCCAGCGACTCGTGCTGTCACCAGTCCACGTCCTGCGCCGGGTGGCCCAGAAGGTGACAATCGGTGACATCGATGTTCGCGCGTCCATTGCGAGCGGTGATGAGTTTGAGGCGTTGTCGGACGCCTTCAACGACATGCTGGCTCACCTCAAAGCAGCCCAGGAGGAGCAACAGAAGATCAATCGGTCGTTGGACATTCGGTTGGGAGAGCTTGCGGAGACGAACGTCGCGCTTTTTGAATCGAACCGGCTGAAGAGTGAATTCCTGGCGAACGTCACCCACGAACTCAGAACGCCCCTCGTATCGATCATCGGTTTCGCCGAGCTGCTGCGCGACGCGTGGGAAAACCCGAAGGCGGACCGCCGGCGCCTGGCGCGCTATACCGAGAACATCCTTTCCAGCGGGCGCAGCCTTTTGGACATCATCAATGACCTGCTTGACCTCGCCAAGATCGAGGCGGGTAAGATGGAGTTTCACCTGTCCGAGTTTTCCATCTCGGAGCTCTGCAAGGATCTGATTGACTTCGTACGCCCGCTGGCTGACAAGCGGAATCAGCGGCTCGACCTGAGGCTCGCCGCCGACCTGCCGCGATGTCATAGTGATTCGGGGAAAATCAAGCAGATCCTCTACAACCTGCTGAGCAACGCCGTGAAGTTCACCCCCACCGGTGGTTCCGTGTCTCTCTCGGTCGAGCGGAACGCGAATGACCGTGTTCGCCTGATCGTCCGCGACACCGGACCGGGCATCCCCGACGATCTGCGCGACGCGGTCTTCGAGAAGTTTCGCCAGCTCGACGCGTCCGAGACACGCGAGCACGAAGGGACCGGGCTGGGACTGGCGATTACGAGAGAGTTGGTCCATATGCTCGGTGGGGTCATTCAGCTCGAAAGCGAAGATGGGCAGGGAACGACCTTTATCGTCGAACTCCCGACCACACTGAAAAGTGGGATGGAACGGTCGCGCGCGCAGGTGATGTAGGTGTCGAGATGGGAATCTCGTCCCAGCGGCATCTGCATGCGGCAACGGCCACCTTGGGCGGACGGCGGGGCCGCTTCCTCTGGAGGTTGGGCGGGTTGCCCACGTCCCGTGGACCGCGCAGGGCGATTGATTAGAATACCGTGATGTACTCGCCTGCAATGGTCGATCGTGATCCCGAGGCCGCGCGGGCTAAACCCTGCGGCTCGTGAGAATGGACGGTCGATTTACAGGAGTGGCTTTCCGTGAAATGTAACAAGGCTCGAATCGGACCGGTCATGATCGGTAACGGGGCTCCGCTTGCGTTGATCGGTGGGCCTTGTGTGATCGAGTCTCAAGAGCACACACTCCGACTGGCCGACGCGGTGAAGCATATCTGCGAGGCATTGCGGCTCCCGTTTGTGTTCAAGGCCAGCTTCGACAAGGCCAATCGGTCAAGCATCCACAGCTTCCGCGGCCCGGGGCTCGAAGAAGGGCTCGCGATTCTCGCCAAGGTGCGCAATGAGCTTGATGTTCCGGTGCTTTCGGATATCCACGTCCCTGAGCAGGCACCGGCCGCGGGCGAAGTGCTGGACTGCGTGCAGATTCCGGCTTTCCTGTGCCGTCAGACCGACCTTCTCGTTGCGGCTGCGGGCACCGGCCGTTGCGTGAACGTCAAGAAGGGCCAGTTCATGTCACCCGAGGAGATGAGCAACGTTTGCGCGAAGCTGGGGGAAGCGGGTTGTAACAATTTCATGCTGACCGAGCGCGGCACGTTCTTCGGCTATAACCGGCTGGTCAACGACATGACCGCGATCGAGAGGATGAAGGCCCATGCACCGGTGGTGTTCGACGCGACGCATAGCTGCCAGCTCCCCGGCGGGGCAGGGATACAAAGCGGCGGTCAGCGTCAATACGTCGGCACTCTAGCGGCTGCAGCCGTCGCCGCCGGCGCGGACGCGCTGTTCATGGAAGTCCACGACGACCCCGACCACGCTAAAAGCGACCCGGCCACCGTCTATCCACTCGGTCAACTCGGCGCCCTTCTCAAGCGATTGTCGCGTATCGCGGAAGCGACAAGAAGCGTCTAATACTGCGTTTCATAAGTTCCACGACGCTATGCGTGCGACCGGCGCTGAAGCGAGCCGCGGACTTTAGTCCGCGCGGAACTCCGCGCAAGCTGAAGCTTGCGGCTCGCCATGGTCGTAGGACTTGTAAAACGCGGTACCAGAGCCTTAGGGTTCGGCGTGACACCCGCCCGGTTCATCACGCCCATCATACATGGCGGCGCTGCGCTTGGCCATGCCACCCTCCCTCTACTCCCATTCGATGGTGGCAGGGGGTTTGGAGGATACGTCGTAGACGACCCGGTTGATGCCTTCAACCTCGTTCATGATCCGGTTGGCGATCTTGCCGATCAGGTCATAGTCGACGTGGACGAAGTCCGCGGTCATGAAGTCGGCACTTTCGACAAAGCGGACGGCCACTACATGCTGCCCGGTGTAGCTGCGGTCGTCGCCCATGACGCCCACCGTGCTGATGGGCAAAAGCACGCCGAAGGCCTGTGCGATCTTGTTATACCAGCCGGCGGTGCGAATCTCCTCGATGATGATCTCGTCGGCCGCGCGGAGCAATTCGAGTCGCTCACGTGTCACCGGACCGATGATCCGCACGGCCAGCCCGGGACCGGGGAACGGATGTCGCCAGACAATCTCTTCCGGCAAGCCCATGTGCTCACCCACCCGGCGCACCTCGTCCTTGAACAGATCGCGCAACGGCTCGACCAGTTCGAAACCGAGCTCGGCGGGCAGACCGCCGACGTTGTGATGCGCTTTGATATTAGCCGCCTCACCGCCGGCGCTGTGACCGGACTCGATCACGTCGGGATACAGCGTGCCCTGTGCAAGAAACCGCGCGTCGGTCAACTGCTTCGCCGCATCCTTGAAAACCTCGATAAATTCGTGGCCGATGATGATGCGCTTTTGCTGCGGCTCGCCGACGCCTTCCAGTTTGCTCAGGAAGCGCTCCGCATCATCGACCACGTGAAGGTCGACCTTGAAATGTTGGCGGAAGGCGGCCTCCACGAGGTCCACCTCGCCGTTGCGCATCAGGCCGTTGTCCACGAAGATGCAACTGAGCCGATCGCCGATGGCTTCGTGAATCAGCGCGGCTGTCACGCTGCTGTCGACACCGCCGGAAAGCCCGCAGATCACGCGGTCGCAGTCGCCGACCTGCGTGCGAATCCCGTCGAGGATGTCGCGGATCACGTGGCTGACCTGCCAGTCCCCCTTGCACCCGCACACATTGTAAAGAAAGTTTCGGATGATCTGGTTCCCGCAGGGGGTGTGGGTGACTTCCGGATGAAACTGGACGCCGTAGAAGGGCTTCGTGCAATGCCGGACGGCGGCGTAGGGGGAGTTGCCCGTTCTCGCAAGGGACGTGAATTCCGGTGACAGAGTGTTGACAATATCCCCGTGACTCATCCACACCGGGGTCTGCCGCGGCACATGGGCCAGCAGCGTCTCGTGGTCGGTCACCGTGAGCTGCATCCGGCCATACTCTCGCGATGGCGTCGCGCCGACCTTGCCGCCCAACATCTCACAGGCGAGGTGCATGCCGTAGCAGATTCCCAGGATGGGCAGGCCGAGTTCGAGGATTTCGGGTCGGCATCGCGGTGCACCCTTGGCATAGACGCTGCCCGGGCCGCCGGAAAGAATCAGCCCGACGGCGCCTTTGGCGCGCAGCGCGTCTGCCGTAATGTCGTGGCGCGCGATCACGCTGTGCACGTGGTTCTCGCGCACCCGGCGCGCGATCAATTGGACGTACTGGCTACCGAAATCGAGAATGACAACCGTCGGGGGATGCATGGAGGATACCATCATGAATACACATCTAGCAAATGGTACAACGTGTCATACAACCGATCGAGCCCGTACCACCAAACGGTCGCCGCTAACGCGATGACCAGCGGCGCACCAAGCGTGAAGAACACAATCACTCGGCCGCGCGTCCGCGCCGGCGCGGTGGCACCAAGACGGACCAGCCAGAACCACCACATGATGATGCCGAACCCGCCCAGGACGGCTGCTGAGATGAGGAACACCCGCTCCTGTGGACACCACGACCAGCGGGCGATCGTACCCATGTAGGATAGCGGCCTCAATCCCACGGCGGCGGCTCCCAGAACGACGGGGACACTCCACGCCGTACTGTAGTGAATCGCGGCCGTCATCCGTTGCTCCCGGCGATACGGAGGCCTATGGGCCCAGATGACCCCCGCGCGCATCAGGAGCATCGTCAGCCACATCAACAACAGTCCAGCCGCGGTGGCGATGACCACCGCAACAACCGTCTCCAGGGGATTCCACCAGAGGCCCACCGGGTCCTCCAGCGGCTGCCCCGGTGGCAGCGGGTGCGGCGCGGCCACGACGTGAAACCAATGCTCCCCGGTTGGCGCGGGCGGTCCTAATGAAGGAGAACCCCCCACCCACCGCCATCCCATGTGCATCGCGCGGAACAGACCGAGGCTCAGCGCCAGCAGCAGGATACTCACCCTCGCAAACCGGCGCGACGCCGCCGAGGCGCGCATCAGCGCGACATGCTTTAACCGCTCCCCCCCGGCGAACCACACCCACTCGGACATCCGCCGCCAACCGGGCTTGCCGAACGAATAGGCTCTGGCATAGGGTGTGACATCCACGCCCGTGGCCCGATCATCCCCGAAGTCAAACTCACAAAGGGGACAGCGTGGTGGCAGCGGCGCGGCCATACGTTGGCCACACGCCGGGCAGCGACGCACGGAGGACCGTGCTGAATATCCCGATTTCATCGCCGACCGGACTGTCCGTCGCTTGCCGTCACAACCCATGGCGGCGCCGCGCCCGCGCTGATCGGAAACAACGCCGTGTTCACCAGGAACCGCGCCGGCCCGTATAGCCAATACACATAGTCCACTTTGGACCAGGCGAAAGAACCGTCTTCACTGCCTGTCTTCTCGAACGGATCCTCGAAGTAAAGCGGGCCGTGGGTGACCGTACCATCCTTTGCGGGAACGGAGGTGCTTGCATACAGGCGCTGGGTAACGGTCGCTTCGATCGCGACCGCGCGGGCCGCGTCAACCGACACCGTTGTCACCGCGGGTTGACCCGCCAATTCATCCGTAAACGGGTTGACCATGAGGCTGCATCCGGTGACCGACGCCGTCACACCCAGCAGCGAAACGCCCAACACGATATATCGGCGAGAGCTACTCATGACGATACTCCATTGCGTAATTCGGTGATTCCTTGGTAATAGTCACGTCGTGCGGATGCGATTCGACAACACCCGCCGTTGTCACACGACAGAAGGTCGCATGAGTTCGCAGTTCCTCGACGGCAGACGCACCGCAATAGCCCATGCCGGCGCGAAGGCCGCCCACAAGCTGATAAACGAAATCTGCAAGCGGCCCACGAAACGGCACACGCCCCTCGACCCCTTCGGGCACCAGCTTGCCGGTGGCGACCGAGGCCGACTGCCCGTACCTCTCCGCCGAGCCCTTCACCATCGCCCCGAGCGAGCCCATGCCCCGATAGTCTTTGAACCGCCGGCCCTTCCAGGTGACCGCCTCCCCCGGCGCCTCTTCGAGCCCGGCGAAAAGCGAGCCCAGCATCACGGTGTGCGCCCCGGCGGCTAGTGCCTTAGTTATGTCACCAGATTGCCGGATGCCGCCGTCCGCAATGATCGGCACGCCCGCCGGACCGGCCACGCGGCAGACGTTCATAATCGCGGTGAGCTGGGGGACGCCCACGCCGGAGACGATGCGGGTCGTGCAGATGCTCCCCGGCCCGATGCCCACTTTGAGCGCGTTGGCACCCGCCTCGATGATGTCTTTCGCCGCATCGGCCGTCGCGATGTTGCCCACGATAAGCTCGATCTCATGACGCTTGCGAATCTCCTTAACGGTGTCCATGACATTGTCGCTGTGGCCGTGGGCCGTGTCGACCACCAGCACATCCACACCGCTGTCGATCAGACCCGCAACCCGCTCGTAGTCATGAACACCGACAGCCGCTCCGACCCGCAGCCGACCTCGTTCATCCTTGCAGCTTCCGGGGAAATGCCGGCTGCGGTCGATATCGCGCATCGTAATCAAGCCGGCGAGCTTCCGGTCCTTGTCGACGAGCAGCAGCTTCTCCACCTTTGCGTGCTTGAGGATTTCCGAGGCGTCCTCCAAAGTGGTACCGGGAGGCCCAGTCACCAGGTGCTCCGACGTCATCACGTCGCGGATCTTGAGATCCTCCCGCTGGAGGAACTTCAGGTCGCGACGCGTGACGATCCCCACCAGAGATCCATCGTCGTTGACCACCGGCACGCCGGAGATGTTGTGCAGGGACATGACCTCTTTAGCCCGTACGATGGGTGCCTCCGGGCCGAGCGTAACCGGGTCGAGGATCACCCCGCTCTCCGAGCGTTTCACTTTGTGGACCTCGCGGCATTGCGCCTCGATGCTCAGGTTCTTGTGAATCATGCCGATCCCGCCCTCCTGGGCGAGGGCAATCGCGAGGCGCGACTCCGTGACGGTGTCCATGGCCGCAGAGACAAGGGGGATGTTCAACCGGATGTTCTGTGTCAGCCGCGTGCTGACGTCGATCTTCTCGGGCAGGACGGAGGAGCGCCGCGGCACGAGCAGAGCATCATCGAATGTCAGCGCCTCGGATATGATCCACTGATCGGCTGAGGACGGAAGACCGGAACCGCTTTGCATGAAATGGGCACCTTTCACAATAGTACCTGGAGCCTCTACATAAGAGAAACAACCTCGTCCGTCAAGCCCTTCGGCCGTGAGCGGTGGGTCCGTGACACTTCCGGCGGGATGGGTATACCCGATCAGAGCCGTGACCGTGAGGGAGCGAGCGAGCCGCGGGCTTCAGCCTGCGCGGACTTTCGCAGTATGCAGCGCATCGGGTGCCACGGGCAGCTTGCCTGCCCGTGCCCACTGGCGGACAAGCCGCCAGTGCCACCCAACCGGGTGGCATGCCCAAGCCGTAGGCGCCGGCATGTTCTGTCTGCTGACGATGCCGCATGGCGGCGCTTCGCTTGGCCAGTGCCACCCAGCCCGTGCCGGATTTCCGCGAAGTTTGACTTGACATTACCCCCCCCCCCCACTTAAACTGCCGCTTATTGTCGTTTCAACGGGCCGCTCGGCCCGTACGCAACTCTTTTGGAAGGAGAAGGAGAATGTCAGATCGAAAGCTACCGATGAGCATGACTCTTGTGTTTGCCATTTGCGCGGGTGCCTTGGTATCCCACGCCCAGACGGTGCTATACGTCGATGACGACGCCCCGCTCAGTGGGGATTGCGGGGATTGGTGCACCGCGTACAAGTACCTACAGGATGCCCTCAGCGCAGCCCAAGCTGGCGATGAAATCCGGGTAGCCGAGGGCATCTACAAACCCGACGAGGACGAGGCCCACCCCGACGGTACGGGCGACCGCTCGGCCACGTTCCAACTCATCAGTGGTGTGGCGCTCCATGGTGGGTACCGGGGCTGCCCTGGCGGCGTTTGTGGCGCCGGCGACGATCCCAACGAGCGCGACATCGAAACCCACGAGACCATCCTCAGCGGGGACCTCAGCGGAGATGATGCGCCGAACGAGAGCGATTGCTGCCATCACCATTCGGGATCTGGTTGCGACGATGCGGGGTGTGAGGCGCTAGTTTGTGGTCTCGACCCAGAATGTTGCAGCGTCCGATGGGACGCCCATTGCGTGTCCCTTGCGCATAGTAACTGCGCGGGAGTCTGCGGCGGGTTCGGTGAGAATAGCTGCCACGTGGCGACCGGCAGTGGCACGGATGCGACGGCTGTACTCGATGGGTTTACTGTCGCTGCTGGTAACGCCGATCCTGCATGCACCGAACGTTGCGGCGGCGGGATGTACAACTACAACGGAAGCCCAACGGTAGCCAACTGCACGTTCGACGGAAACATAGCACAATTCGAACACGGCACCGGCTGGGGCGGTGGAATGTACAATTACTATGCCAGCAACCCTATCGTAACAAACTGCACGTTCAGCGGAAATCTGGCGAATGCCGGCGGCGGGATGTACAACGGGGCAACCAGCAACCCTACGGTGACAAACTGCACGTTCACGGGCAACGAGGGTACCAATGGCGGCGGGATGAAGAGCAGTTAC